>CALZHS010000223.1 GCA_945787265.1 uncultured Gammaproteobacteria bacterium
CACAAGAATCATTACGGAAACTTATTGATTATTGGTGGCGACCAGGGCATGAGTGGAGCGGTGGCTCTGGCGTCGCAGGCCGCGTTGCGTAGCGGGGCAGGTCTGGTGACCGCGCTGGTGCATCCCGATTGCCGCGGCAACCTGGCGTCTTTTCCGGAAATTATGGTGCGGGGCTGGGACGCACTGGAAAGCAGGCTTTCTGATGCGAGTATTGTCGTCGTCGGGCCGGGCCTCGGTACCAACGATGCGGCGACCAAATGCCTGCAATTGCTGCAACGGGTATCGTTACCCATGGTGGTTGACGCGAGTGCGCTGCAGGCCGACTTCCTGAAATCATTGAAGTCGAAGCAGGTGGTTATTACGCCGCACCCGGGTGAGGCCGCGGTATTACTGGCAACCGACGCGGCAGAGATACAGGCAGACCGATTGAAGGCCTGCGATCGTCTGGTCGAAACCTTTTCCGCAACCTGTGTCCTGAAAGGCTCCGGCACCCTGGTTGGCGAGCCCGGTAAATTAACCGCGATTAATACCTGCGGCAATCCGGGCATGGCCAGTGCCGGGATGGGCGATGTGCTAAGCGGCATTATTGCCGCCATGCTGGGGCAGGGACTGTCTCCTTTCGAGGCAGCCAAAGCGGCGGTTTACCTGCATGCGAAAAGTGCTGACAGGTACTGTCGCAAGCATGACCAGACAGGTCTGCTCGCCAGCGATATCATCAAGCGCATACCTGACCTGGTGAAACAGCTGCGAGACGCGGGCTAGTTCGACCTTGTTGATCCATGATGAAAACGAGATGCGCGCCGTGGGCGCCAGCTTGATTGCTGCCTGTGAGCATGGTGGCGTCATCACCTTGAGCGGCGAGCTGGGCACCGGTAAGACCACGCTGGTGCGTGGTGCCCTGGAATCCCGGGGTATTAGCAGTGGCGTTCGCAGCCCGACCTATACCCTGGTCGAATTCTATCCGTTTGATAATTTTGCGGTCGCCCATTTCGATCTGTATCGTCTTGCCGACCCGGAAGAACTCGAGTACCTCGGATACCGTGATTACCTCAATTCGCATACGCTCTGTTTTATAGAGTGGCCGGAACGTGCCGAGGGATACCTAACGGCGATCGATCTCGCAATCGAGCTCGAATATGATCCCGCAGGCAGACGCCTGTCGATGTTGCCGAGGAGTAAATGGGGTCAACAGCTGGTGTCGAGGCTCGATCAACCGGCGCCCTGATGCTTCCTGAATTATTTTTTAAAAAGTTCCACTATCTAGTTAATAAATATAGAAAAAGCATTGATTTTTTGATCCAAATTTACTATAACTACAAACAGGTATAGGTTAAAAAGCGGGAAACATGGGCTCAATCTCTACAGCGAGACGTCTTTTTCTGAAGCGGATATCCCGTTACGGTATTTCGCTCGCCCTGCTGGGCAGTGCCAAACCGGTATTTGCCAGTTCCAAGCGGACGCTTACCGGCATTCGTATTTCGCAATCCGCAGACGATCATACCCGGGTCGTTTTTGACCTTACCGGGGACTTCGAGCATGACTTGTTTACACTGTCTGATCCGCCCCGCGTGGTTGTCGATTTAAACGATACCCGCAGGAGTAAGGCAATCGATATTAACAGCCGCTCGACTAACCTGTTGAGCGGCGTTCGTTCTGCCAGTAAAGACGGTGGCCGCTTGCGCGTCGTTATCGATCTGAAAGGCAAGGCCCGTCCGCGCAGTTTTGCGCTGAAACCTGACGGCAAATCCGGTCATCGACTGGTGGTAGACCTGCATGCGACCAATCTCAGCCCGACACCGATAAAAACCAACCAGCAGGCTCGCAAAAAGCGCAAGCAGCAGTTTGTGATCGCCCTCGATCCCGGTCACGGTGGTCGCGACCCCGGTGCCATCGGCAAGCACGGTACCCGCGAAAAAGATGTTGCGTTATCGGTGGCGAAGAAAATGAAAGCGCTGATCAATCGTGAATCAGGTTACCGGGCCGTGCTCACGCGCGACGCGGATCGTTTTGTCAGTCTGCGCAATCGTGTCAAAAAGGCGCGCCAGGCAGAAGCCGATATCTTTATCTCGCTGCATGCCGATTCGTTTCATAGCCCGAATGTCAAGGGTGCCTCGGTATACGCGCTGTCGCTGAGGGGTGCGAGTTCGGAGGCGGCACGCTGGATTGCTCGTAAAGAAAATTCTTCCGACCTGATCGGCGGGATAAGCCTCGATGACAAGGACGATCTGATTGCATCGGTGCTGCTTGACCTGTCACAAACCGCAACCATTCAGGATAGCCTGGAACTTGGATCTGACGTTCTGAAACACATTGGCAAGGTTTCCAGGCTCAATAATCGCAAGGTGCAGCAGGCCGGTTTCGCCGTACTGAAAGCGCCGGATATGCCTTCGATACTGATTGAAACCGCGTTTCTGTCCAACCCGAGTGAAGAAAAGAAACTGCGTAATCCGAAACACCAGCAAAAACTCGCAAGGGCAGTATTTTCCGGCATCAAAAAGCACCTCAAGAACCGCCAGGCCTAGGCCGTCACCCCAAAATAATTTTCTACACCCGGGTCCCGTACTCCGGAAAACCTGTTTTATTTCATGTGCTGCCTTCGCAGACAATAATCGAATCATGGCGTTTGATCAACTTGTCGTAAACAGCCAGCACAGGGGAGAAAAAGCCGTCTTCTGCGGGACTGCCATGGCTATGGATAGCAGGCAAAACAGGTGCAACAGAGCCAATGTCACAGATCGTGAATTTTCATAATCCGTTAACGAATTTTCTGGTATTCTCTGCCTCGTTGCCACTCTGATCCATCCTATTCAAGCACCTTTAAATGAACAAACTCGAACAACTGAAATCCATGACGCAAGTGGTGGCTGATACCGGCGATTTTGACGCGATCGTCCAGTACCAGCCCCAGGACGCGACTACCAATCCATCCCTGTTGCTGAAAGCGGCCGATTTACCGCGCTACCAGCCACTGCTGGAAGAAGCGCAGCGCTGGGGGCGGGAGCAGGGCGGAAGCCCGGCATCGCGTGCCGCAGCGGCCTGTGATTACCTGGGTGTAAGCATTGGACTCGAGATTCAGAAAATTGTACCCGGACGGGTTTCCACCGAAGTGGATGCGAGATTATCGTTCGATAGCAAGGCGACGGTTGCGCGGGCGCGCCGCGTCATTGACCTGTATGAGAGCCGGGGCAGTAATCGAAACCGTGTGCTGATAAAAATTGCATCGACCTGGGAGGGTATCCAGGCAGCGCGCGAGCTTGAGGCTGACGGAATTAATTGTAATCTGACGCTTTTATTCGGTTTTGCCCAGGCGGTTGCCTGTGCCGAAAGTGGTGTATACCTGGTTTCGCCCTTTGTCGGACGAATTCTCGACTGGCACCTCGCCGCGAGCGGAAAGACCGCTATACCCGCAGCGCAGGACCCCGGCGTACAGTCGGTCACGCAAATATATAACTATTACAAGCAGCATGGCTACGAAACCGTCGTTATGGGCGCGAGTTTTCGCAATGTTGGCGAAATCGAACAGCTGGCCGGCTGCGATCGTCTGACCATAAGTCCCCAGTTGATGCAGGCGCTAGCCGAAGATACCTCTCGGCTCGAGCGTAAACTGGAACCTGGCCGAACGGGTGACGCAGTGGAAAAAATGAAACTCGATGAGAATGCCTTCCGCTGGATGATGAACGAGGATGCGATGGCGACCGAAAAACTGGCCGAGGGAATTCGTTTGTTCACGCGCGATCAGGAGAAGCTGGAATCGCGGCTGGTAGCCTGACACTCGTTTTGCCACAGATCCGGACCTTACCCTCTCATCTGATCAACCAGATTGCCGCTGGAGAGGTGGTTGAAAGACCGGCTTCGGTGGTCAAGGAACTCGTCGAAAACAGCCTGGATGCAGGTGCCGGAGCGGTAACGGTTGAAGTCGAAGCCGGCGGAACCCGAATGATCCGGGTCACTGACGACGGCCGTGGCATCGCGCGCGACCAGCTTGGCAGTGCACTCTCCCGCCATGCCACCAGCAAGATAAGCAGCCTCGAGGATCTCGAAAGCATTGCTTCGCTTGGATTTCGCGGCGAAGCGCTACCCAGTATTGCCTCGGTGTCGCGGTTAAACCTGACGTCGCGGCTGCCGCAGGATGACAGGGCCTGGAAACTGGTGGCGCGTGAAGATGCGGAACCCCTGCCTGACCCGCTGCCACAGGGTACACAGGTCGAAGTGCTTGAGCTTTTTTATAATGTTCCGGCACGCAAAAAGTTTCTGCGCACCGAGCAAACCGAGTACCGACACATTGAAAACCTGTTCAAGAACCTTGCGCTAAGTCATCCCGCCGTAGCCTTCAAGTTGATTCATAACCAGAAGGTGATATACCAGTTACCTTGCGTGCAAAGCCTGG
>CALZHS010000224.1 GCA_945787265.1 uncultured Gammaproteobacteria bacterium
CCGCGACGCCCTGTTCACCGATACCCAGATTTTACCGGGTAACAGTGGCGGACCGTTGATTAATACCGACGGTAAAGTGATAGGGGTAAATACCGCAGTACTCGCTCAAAACCGGAATGCAGACGGGCTCGGCGTCGCAATCTATGCCACGCGCATACGCAGCGAGTTTGCACGCGAACTGGGTGGCAAACTCTGAGTCCGGTTTTTCCCGGCTTCGCCCTGGATCGGAACTAGGCATTAATCACGTAATTTAAAATCTCGACCACCTGTGCCGGCGTCTCGGCCCAGGCCATTGCGGCGGCATCCACCTCCTTAAGCGGATGCACGATATCCTCATCGTGCAGGGTAATATAGGGCTTGCCGATTGCCGCGCAGTAGCCGGCGTCGAAAGCCGCGTTCCACTGCTTGTACTTGTCACCGAATCGCACCACGGCGACGTCACATTTTTCGAGCAACGTCTTTGTGCGAATGCCATTCACTTTCGATGACTTGTGATCACGCCAGTAGCCGCTTACCTGCGGCCCCAGCATGTCGCCGGCGGCATCGCTGGCCTCGTGGTCGGTCACGGGCGACGAGAATTTAACCGGCAGATCGAGTTTACTGGCGCCATCGGTAATCTGTTGGCGCCAGTCGCTGTGTATTTCCCCCGAAAGGTAAACGGTCCAGGTCATTTGTTACTCCTGTTAAAATGTAGTTTCCAATGTCACTATATCTGCGTTTTGGAACGCAAGCATATTATTTACTCATTCAACAAATAAAGACAATGGGAAGATAGCGCCAGCAAAAAAAAGCCATCGAAAGGGTTAAATTGTTTTACCCGCGAAAGACCAAATTCGTTCTGTTGCTGTGTGCCTGCTGGAGCTTACTATCTCCGATCGCGCAGGCGCAATCCCCGACGTCGCCGGAAGGGGGTGCCACGGTTGAGTTGCTCGAAAGCCGTATCCAGGAAATCGAGGTGTCCAGCGATCTGGACGAGGAGAGCAAGCAAGCGCTACTCGATCTCTACCGCAAGACAATCAGCCTGATCGAGCAACGGCAATCCTACGAGGCCGCTGCAAGTGAGTTTATCAACGCACGCGAGTCGGCACCGCAGCAGACGGCGATTCTTCGACAGCAACTGCAAAATCTGGAAACCATGGCTTTGCAGCAGCTTCCAGGTGAGTTGTTTCGTCAATCGTTACCGCAACTCGAGCAGCAGCTGCTCAGCGAAAAGGCGAACCTGTCCGGCCTCTCATCCAGTCTCGCGGAAATTGAGGTTTCGCTGGAAAAACAAACGCAGCGTTCGCAGCAGGTACTCGATCGACTGAGTGAGGCCAGGCAGCGTCAATCCGAAATTGCGGATACCCTGCAACTGCCACCGCCCGAGAACCAGTTGCCACGCCTGGTTGAAGCCCGCAGCTGGTCGCTGGAGCAGGAGGCCGGGGCACTTTCCGCCGAGATCGAGATGTTAAATCAGGAGTTGCTGAGCCAACCGATGCGGACCGAACTGCTCGGCGTGCAGCGTGACAAGGCGACGCTGGAGTTGAACCGGCGGTCAAATTACGCCGAACTGCTTGAAAAGCTGGTTGCCGAGCGACGCGTTAGCGACGCCGAAACGGTAAAGGAGGAAACCGAAGAGACAGAGCGCCAGGCTTTCGGCAAACACCCGCTGTTGCAGGAAATTGCGCAGAAAAATACCCAGCTTGGTGAGGAACTGAACGAGCTGGCGGCTGGCCTGGAGGACATCACCAACGAGGAGAACATCGCTGCCGCTCAAGCCAGGCGAGTCGCCGACAATTTTCGATTGGCGCGGCAAAAGCTCGAGATCGCAGGATTAAGCGAAGCGCTGGGACAGGTCTTGCTCGAACAACGCCGAGATTTACCGGATGCCGCTGACTTCAGGGCTGCCGAAAAAGGTCGTCAGCACCTGGTCGTCGAATCCGGCCTGCGCCAGATCCGCAACCAGCAGGAACGTGCCCGTTTGCGGGATATTAATCTATACGTGGATGAACTTCTGGCGCCTTTATCCGAGACCTGGCAGTCCCTGATCCGTGAAGACTTACTGGCGTTGGCAGAATTGCGGCGCGATTTGATGGATAAGGCCATCGCTGCCGACGAATCCTACCTGCAGGCGCTCGGCGAGCTCGACCTTACGCAACGGCAATTATCAGAGACAGTCACGGCATACAACAAGTTTCTCGATGAACGCTTATTGTGGATTCGCACCGGTGAGCCTCCATCGTGGCAGACGCTGGGATCTATCACCCAGACTCTGGCCATCTTTGTTGCACCGGCGCACTGGCTGGAAATGGCGCGAGCACTGGTTGTACCGAGTTCCTTCCCGTGGATCCTGCTAATCGGTACTGGATTATTCGCGGTGTTAATGTGGAAGGCTAACGCACTGCGTGCCGCGCTCAAGCGCAATGGTCGAAATGTAGGCCAGATGCGCCACGACCGCTTCCTCTTTACCATCAGGGCATTGCTGTTGACGCTGATCCTGGCGCTGGCATGGCCGATACTGTTCCTGGCCCTCGGATTACACTTACAGTACATACAAGGACTCGATTCGCTCGATCTCAGGACTCACCTGTACCAGGCTTCTGAATGGGCAGACTGGAGCGGCCAGTTCGTTCCCGCGATTGGTGTAGCTTTCCATGATATTGCCCTTTACACGTTTTACTTTTTCGCTTTTCGGGTCTTCTGCGAGCGTGACGGTCTCGCCATAGCTCACTTTGGATGGAATCCCGAGATAACCAGGCAGCTGCGGAGTAAAACGCGTCGGCTGATGCTGGTCTTTTTGCCTGTGGCTTTCTTGTTGATTGCCTCGATCACCTACGATACAGCGGCGCTGGCTGGGGGGCTGAGTCGACTGTTTTTCGTTATCGCCATGGTGGCCCTGGCCTGGTTCTTCGTGCACATTCTGGCACCGGGCAAGGGGGTGCTGCGCGATTTCTATGCTAGAAACCCGACAAATCCGCTGACGTGGTTTCGCTACCTGTGGCTGGGACTGGCCTTCGCCCTGCCGCTGATGCTGGCGATACTCGCCACCATGGGATTTGTCTATACCGCCGCCCAGTTTGGTACCCGCCTGATCGATACACTATGGCTGGTTGTCGCAATCATTCTGATCCACCAGCTGGTTGTGCGCTGGCTGGTGTTGACCCGAAGACGCCTGGAGTTTAACGATGCGCTGGAAAGGCATCGTGCTCAGCGAGCCGTGAAAGAAGAAGCCGAGGGTGAGAGCGTCGCCGTTGAGGTTGAGCACTTACAGTCTGAGAAGCCGGAGATCGACTTCAGGGCGCTAAGTAACGATACCGCCAAGCTCATTAATACTGTACTGGTTCTGGTCGCCGCCGTTGGTTTGTGGGCAATCTGGTCAGACGTGTTGCCGGCATTCGGCATTCTTGACGAAGTCTCTGTGTGGCAGTACAGCACGTTGGTTGATGGCACGGAGCAGCTGGTTCCCGTTACATTAAAAGACGTGATTCTCGGCGTTTTAACCATTGTGATCGTTATCGCCGGTGCACGTCGCCTGCCGGCGCTGCTCGAGTTGTGCTGCTGGCGCGACTCAATATAACCGCCGGCGGTCGCTACGCGGCCGCAACCTTGACCCAGTACGCGATTGTTTCGATCGGAATAGTGCTTGTGTTTAACCTGCTCGGTGGCAGCTGGTCGGAAATCCAGTGGCTGATCGCAGCCCTTGGCGTTGGTATCGGTTTCGGCTTACAGGAGATCGTGGCTAATTTTATCTGCGGCTTGATCCTGCTGTTCGAACGACCGATCCGGATCGGTGACGTGGTCACGGTGGGCAATACCGATGGGGTTGTAACCGGGATTCGCATCCGTTCCACGACGATTCGTAACTGGGATCGGCAAGAGCTGCTGGTACCCAACAAGGAATTCGTCACCGGTCGATTGCTCAACTGGACGCTGTCGGACCCGGTGACGCGTATCGTGATTCCGGTCGGCATCGCCTACGGCAGTGATGTTGCACGGGCGATCCAGCTGGTGCAGGAAGCCGCCGACGAGCATGAGCGCGTGCTTGATGAGCCGGCAACACTGGTAACCTTCGACAGCTTTGGCGACAATTCACTGACCATTGTATTGCGCTGTTTTATCGGCTCGATGGATTACTGGCGCCAGACCATCAGCGAGCTCCACCAGGCGATCAACAAAAAGTTCAATGACGCCGGGATTGTCGTCGCGTTCCCGCAACGCGATATTCACCTCGACACGTCGAAACCCCTCGATGTGCGTATTCACCGGGTGCAAACCGAAACCTAGGCGGTTTCGGATTCCGTAAAAATTTTAGAGCTTCTCAAGCCAATGGTCCCAGCTGGCGATGCGCTCGGCGATCATCGCGTAGCCGTCGTCACCCGGGTGCACCCTGTCACCGGCGACGAGCGTCGGGAAACAGGCGCAGGTAATCGACACCGATATCGCGCGCCAGGTTAGCATAAGCCTCGTCGTACCTGGCAATATCGTCGTTGCGCATATCCCAGCTGGCAAACTCGGTTTGCATCGGGTTCACGGTCTCGTCCAGTGGCGTTGGACCGATCCAGAGTATTTCGGATAACGACATTGCCTCGCTCAATATGCGTTGCGCCGTTGCAACTGAGGTTTCCAGATCGACTTGAACGTTGCCGCCGTCAGCCTTTGCCACATCGTTAAAGCCGAATGCAAACAGCATCAGGCCCGTCGCGTCACGACTTCTCGCCCCGGCTTCGTTGCGCCAGCGTGCTGCGATATCCAGCGAGGTGTCGCCGTTAACCCCGAGGTTATAGACGGCAACGCTGTCGCCGTCGTGATCCAGGTCAAGTCCCAGTCGGCCCGGCCAGCCGAGACCCGCGCTGTCGTTATACCCCAGCGTAATGCTGTCGCCGAAACAGAAAATCCGATCGAATTTCATTTTGGCCGTTGCGATCACTTGCCGTCATGCTTGCTGCTGACCGAAATGTTCTTGTTCAGCACGCGCACTTCCCGCTGCGGGAACGGAATTTCGAAACCATGCTCCTGCAGTGCTTCCAGGATCATCAACAGCAGGTCGCCACCGACGCGATTTTTGCCGTCATCGATGCCTTCCATCCAGAACTCGACGAACATGTTGATACCGGAATCGCCGAAGCTGTCGATCTCGCAATCGGGACGCTCTTCGATGGGCACATCTTCACCGCTGAAAACCTGCGGATGACTGGCAACGACTTGCTTGATGATTTCCACCAGCTTGCGGATATCCGAATGATAGGCGACCGAGAAATCGACCCGGTAACGCTGACTCTTATCCTTGTGGGTCCAGTTGGTGAAGGGCTCGACGATGAATTTTTCATTCGGCACGACGATGTCCTTACCGTCATAGGTTTCCAGCGTTGTCGAGCGCATGTCGAGCTCGCGCACGACACCGGTGCGACCGTCATCGAGCTCGACATAGTCGCCGATCGAGACCGAGCGATCCAGCAGGATGATAATCCCCGAGATGAAATTGGAGGCGATTGCCTGCAGACCGAATCCAATACCAACGCCGATCGCGCCGCCGAACACCGCAAGCGCCGTCAGGTTGATCCCCATCACCTGCAGTAATAGCAGGAATATTAAAAAGAAAATTGCGACTTCGAACAGTTTCGAGGCAACTTCCCGGGTTCGCACATCAAGATTTTCCTGCTTGGCTATTATCTCCCGGCCGGTCTTGGTGCTGATGCGCCCGAGCCAGAACAGGAGCGATCCAAAAATGGCCACACGGACGATGCCGTAGGCCGAAAGCTCGATATTGCCGATGTTGATCGATATGGATTCGAGGATTTCAACCAGGCCAGTAAGGAGGCCGAGCAGGTGCAGAAATAAAAGCGGCAAGCCCAGCCATCTGAATAACCTGGCGACCACGCTGTTGCTGATGAAATCACCGATGATTGAATTAAACAGCAGCAAAATTGCGATCGTGAGTGCCGTTTGTACCAGCCAGCCCTGTTCCAGCGCGGTTTCACTGATTTCAACCGATATCCGCAGCAGGAAAATAGCCAGCACTGGAAAGATCAGGTTACCCAGCTTGCTGATAAACTTGCGGAGCGGGTGAGCGGCCGGGTCGATGCCCCTGGCATCAAGCGCGGGCGCGTATTTCCTGATGCGCCCGGCAATCACGTATGACAGCACATAGATCGAGATAATGATGCCCAGCTGGGTGTAGGTTTCGGGTTGGGAAATTGCGATATTCGCTTTTTCACCGAACTCTGAGGCAATCTGACTGATTTTCTCTAGTGCCATTTCGGGTTACCTTTTGCTATCGCCATCTGCGAATCTGATCATTGGTCGCAAGTAGGTGTGCTGACTGCCGGAATTATGTCCTCTTAACCCGATCGAATCTACTGGAGCAGCTGTTTGAGTTTCTCGACTTGCGTTTCCAGGTCACTGATGCGTTGTTCCAGTTCGGTAATAGTGGTGCGATTTGTAGGTTCCGCAACACTCCTGGCCGGGAACTCGCGCGCCTGGGTCTGAATTTCAACCGGACCGCAAAACAGGTGCATGTACTCGGCGTCCTTGCGTCCCGGGGTGCGGGGCAGTTTGACTATCAGGGGCTCACCTTCGCGTTCGATCAGGCTGTTCAGCGTCACCACTACCGCAGCGTTATCGTCGAACGAGTGCAGTCGCCCGCTGCGGGCTCTCAACTCACCAGGTGTCTGCGGGCCGCGCAACAGGAGCAGGCAAACGATCGCAAACTGGGCCGTATCAAACTGCAGTTCGCTGAAAGAGGTATTGCAGAACCGTTGTGTATATTTCTCCACGCCGCGCTTGAAATTATCCTCGACCAGCAGCAAGTGTTTCTGTGCCAGTTCCCGCACGGTATGCTGCACCACACCCTGGCCCAGGGACATTACCGGATCCCGGCTTGACTTTTGATTGCAGGCATTGGTAAGCGCGTTAAGTGTTAGAGGATACTGATCCGGCGTGGTGACCGACTTTTCCATCAGGCAACCGATGACACGGGCTTCGTTGGCGTTCAAATCGAGCGGCAGCATCTCTACCTCGTTACTTGACGAGTTGTTAGGGTATCTAACTGCGTGCGGCTATTCCAGACAAATAAGGCTAATCGCCGCGCTGTCGGCCGGTGTTTTTTGCAGGAGGCTATTATTCGCGATACTTGTGGCAGGCGACGCAGCCTCCGGAGAGCCGACCGAGTGCATAATAATTGGGCGGGTCCGACCTTGCATCGCGCAGTGCAACAGAGACCTCGGTTTTGAATTCGTCGATATGCTCGTCGATCAGCAGGTGGTTGGTTCTGACGTTTCCTGCACCAAGCGAGTCGACGGTCGCATCGATCGAGGACAGGATTTTAATGATTTGCTCCTGTTGCGCACTACTGACCGTGGAGTCCTCCGCCAGGATCTCTTCGATTCTCCGCATGTATGAACTCATCAGTACCATTTTGTTTGTGACCTGTTTTTGCTCCAGGTAGACAAAATCGTCCGGGTAAGTCACCTTGCGGATCTGGGCGCAGCCTATTAGTAGTCCCGCGGTGACGCAGGAAATAATACCCAGTTGGACTAATTTCCAACCGCTGAAAAAGTAACGGGGTGGGGTGACAGGTGTTGTCGTGCTCGGATTATTTTTCTTCATTTTCCGTATTCAAAGCCGGTATTTTATCAGGGCAGTGTCTATTTGATCAGACACTATACACAAATCAAGTAAATCACGGGACGATGCTTTTTGTATTGATTTAAATCAGGATTACCGATTTGCCTGGATTCGAAGCGATTTTAGTCGTCACGTGCAAGTTTTTCAGGCCGGTGGCAGAAGATTGCATTCGCGCGCACAACAGCTGCAGATCAGGCTTTCCGGGCTACCACCCTGGCGCTCGCGACTTGCCCACCTTCGGGAAGCGGCTCAATTGATTCCTCGTACTTTAAAATTTCGAGTCCCGACACCGCTTTACGCAGGGCACCTGGCGTGACCCGAAAATTTTGGCTGGTCGGGCCAATGACATCCTGATCGGTGATCAGGTGCTCTTCACAAAGAAGGTAACCGCCAGGTACCAGGCATTCGCAGAGTTTTCTGATTAGCGCAAGATCGACGTACCACATGACAACAATCAGACTGTAATTGTCGGCGAAGGGGTAGGCTTCATCCAGGTCATGCTTTATCCAGTTAATGTTCAAACCCTGTTTCACGGCGCTTTTCCGGGCCCGGTCGAGG
>CALZHS010000225.1 GCA_945787265.1 uncultured Gammaproteobacteria bacterium
CACATGGACAAAGAGCTGCAGCAGGCCATTCAAAAGCGAATTGGCGGGTACAGCAGCCCGGTAGACTATTACGTCGACAAGCTGAGCGAAGGCATCGCGACCCTGGCGGCCGCGTTTGCACCCGAGCGCGTCATCGTGCGCATGTCGGATTTCAAATCGAACGAGTATGCCCACCTGCTGGGTGGTGATATTTTCGAGCCACAGGAAGAAAATCCGATGCTCGGATTTCGTGGCGCCTCGCGCTACATCAGTGACGATTTCAGGTCGAGCTTCGAGCTCGAGTGTGCCGCGATCAAGCGCGTGCGTAACGACATGAATCTGAAGAACCTGGAAATCATGATTCCTTTCGTGCGCACTCTCAATGAAGCGAAATCGGTGCATGAGTTACTGCGCGCCAACGGATTGGAGCGCGGCGTCGATGACTTCAAGGTCATCATGATGTGCGAGATCCCATCCAACGTTATCCTGGCCAGGGAGTTCCTGGAATACTTCGATGGATTTTCGATCGGATCGAATGACCTGACGCAGCTGACGCTGGGTCTCGATCGGGATTCGGGCCTGGTGGCCTCTGCTTTCGACGAGCGCGATCCTGCGGTCATGAAACTATTGCAGCAGGCAATCGAGGCCTGTAAGTCCGAGGGTAAGTATGTTGGTATCTGTGGACAGGGCCCCTCGGATCATCCCGATCTTGCGGAATGGCTGCTCGAGCAGGGTATCACGAGTATTTCACTCAACCCGGATTCCGTTATCGATACCTGGCTGTTCATGGCAGAGCACTGTAAATCTGACTGATTTATGGCTGAATATGCTGCGCTAAAGCATGGTATCTATTGTATCGATGCCCTCTACGTACAACCCCGGGTAGCCTCGATTTATCTGCTTCGCGAGGGTGACGAGGTCGCAATTATTGAAACCGGTACCTTTCACTCGGTCAGCAACGTGCTGGCAACCCTGGGGGAGCTCGGAATTGTAAAATCACAGGTTAAATATGTAATCCCCACCCACGTGCACCTGGACCATGCCGGCGGTGCCAGCGAGATGATGCGACAATTCGACGCGGCCAGCCTGATCATCCATCCGCGGGGTGCAATTCATATGATAGACCCGCAAAAACTGGTATCAGGAACGATCGCTGTCTATGGCGAGGAAAGATTCAGGCAGCTGTACGGCAGCATCGAACCGATTGCTGAAAATCGCATAATCGTTGCCGAGGACCGGGCACGATTTAAACTCGAAGAACGCGAACTCGAATTTTTTGACACACCCGGCCATGCGCGCCATCACTTTTGCATATACGATCAGGCCAGTAACGGCATCTTCACTGGAGATACCTTCGGAATAAGCTACGCTGTAATGAAACCACTCGAGCGGGGGCTGGTCCCTACCACGCCACCGACCCAGTTCGATCCGCAGGCATTATACGAGTCCATAGCGCGCATTATGAGTTACCAACCGGATACGCTGTACCTGACCCATTACGGAGAATTCGCGAACCCCGCGACGCAGGTTGACAGTTTCAAGCGCTGGATCGATGCTTATGTCGAGCTCTGTAACAGAGAAAATCCAACAGAACCGCAAAACGACCCCGCCTTCGAAACCGCGCTTGGTGGGATGATCCTCGACGGACTTGGTGCTGGCGCCACGGGCAGCGACGTGGCACGGGTGCTCAAAACCGATATCAGGCTCAATGCCCAGGGCCTTGCTTACTGGTGGAGAAACACCCAAGTTGGCTGAAACTGTCTGGAAACCTCACACCACCGTTGCATCGATTTGTGAACGCGACGGCAAGTACCTGCTGGTCAAGGAAAGGGCCGCTGGTCGGGTTGTCTATAACCAGCCTGCCGGCCATCTTGATCCCGGTGAAACCCTGATCGAAGCCGTAATCCGGGAAACCATGGAAGAAACCCGTTACCCGTTTACGCCGCGTTCCTTGCAGGGCATTTATCGGTATCGTCCAGACCCGAAAGCAGATAAAACCTATCTCCGCTTTTTATTTCGAGGCGACGTGGGCGATCGGATCGACGGGGAACTCGACCGGGACATCATTGCGGCGGAGTGGTTGAGTTATGAAGAGGTTTTATCCTGCAGCGCACAGCATCGCAGCCCGATGGTGTTGCAGTGTATCGATGATTTTCGGGACGGCAGGGGTTATCCTCTGGATGTTATTAGCCAGGTATTTGCCTAGTCATGCTGGTGATTCGAGTTTTGCTGTTACTGGCCGTTACGACGCCCGCCGTGGCCGCACCCTACTTTGTGCAGTGCTACGATTTTGGTTGCAAGACGACCCGGGAACTGCACTATAACGAGTCTCACTGGAACCAGATCAGGGCAATATTTGCGCAAGGCGTTGTTGATAGCTACTCGGAAAAACAGGCGATTCGGCGTGCCATAGCGACCATGGAGCGTATTAGCGGTGAATTATCTGGCACCCACCTGGACAAGGCTGGAAACTATCCCGGATCCGATATTTTCGGGCAGATGGACTGCATCGATGAATCAACCAATACGCTGCAATACCTGTTAGCGCTCGAGGAGCTCGAGCTGTTGAAATGGCATCGTGTCGATCTTAAGTATCGGCGTATCGTCTGGTTTTTGACCCACTGGACCGCGGCCATATCGGAAATTGGCAGTAATGCAAAATTCGCGGTTGATTCGTGGTATCGCGATAACGGCGAGTTACCGTATATTCAACCACTCGAAGACAGGAAACGAAAACGGGATTTTCCTGCCACCTATAACCCGGAACTGGCCTCCGGCTGAACTCGGGCATGGTTACCGCAACAGCAGAAAAAATCATTGTCGGCATGTCCGGAGGCGTCGATTCCTCGGTCGCTGCACACCTGCTAATCCACCAGGGATACCAGGTGGAAGGTCTGTTCATGAAAAACTGGGAAGAAGACGATACCGAGGAATATTGCTCCGCAAGTGTCGATCTGGCCGATGCGCAGCAGGTTTGTAATCAGCTCGGTATCCCGTTACATACGGTCAATTTTTCGGGTGAATACTGGGATAACGTGTTTGAACATTTTCTGCATGAGTACCGGATTGGTCGCACCCCGAATCCAGATATCATGTGTAACCGGGAAATCAAATTCAAGGCTTTCCTTGATCATGCCAGGACCCTGGGCGCACAACGTATCGCAACCGGGCATTACGTGCGCACGCGCCAGCGCAAGGGTCGCTTCGAGCTGTTGCGTGGTCTCGATCCTAACAAGGATCAGTCCTATTTTCTTTACGCCCTCGATCAGCATCAGCTGGCACATGCGCTTTTTCCCGTTGGCGAACTGGACAAGACGGAAGTGCGCGCAATCGCCAAACAGCAACAATTTGTCGTGCACGCAAAAAAAGACAGCACCGGTATCTGTTTCATCGGTGAGCGCAAGTTCAGGGATTTCCTGCAACGCTTTATCCCGGCGCAACCGGGTGAAGTCGTAACCGCGGATGGTCGCATAATCGGTGAACACAGCGGCCTGATGTACTACACCATTGGGCAACGTCAGGGGCTTGGTATCGGAGGAATCCAGGCGGGTAACGACGAACCATGGTACGTGGTCGATAAAGTTCTGGATACTAATCGGCTGGTCGTGGCGCAGGGAGTGGATAACCCCGCTCTCTATCACTCGCATTGTCGCGTTACTGATTTACACTGGATCTCGGAAGCCTCGAGTGTGCCTTGCGGCGATTACAGTGCCAAGATCAGGTATAGACAACAGGACACCCCGTGCCGCCTGATTCCGGATGAAGGAAACAACGCAATCATCGAGTTTGCACAACCGCAGCGTGCCGTAACACCGGGCCAGGCGCTGGTGCTTTATCTCGATGAGCAGTGCCTGGGGGGTGGCACCATCGAGGTGGCCTACAACTCGTGACGCGGCTCGAAGAGCAAACCATTGCGTTAGCCGGGATGTTCCAGGCCGCGGTCCTCGTTGACGAGCTGGCGCTGCATGGGAACTGTGATACGGATGCGTTCGACTGTTGTTTGCACAGTCTGTTTACCATTGACGCTGAAACCCCGGAGCAGGCCCTGGGTGAAATTTCTCAACTTTGCCGTGGTTTTGAGGCGCTTGGCGACTACCTCGGCGGTGAGAATAGATCACCCGGCAAGAACATCGCTTACTATCTTTTATCTATATTGAAAATTGCGAGCCAGGTGTTGCGCGACCAGGATTTGTCGAGTTCGCTACTGCAGGGACTGCAGAAAATTGAAAACGATGCCAGCGAATTTAACATGAGCCGCGGCAGTATGATCAACAAGATCGATGGCCTGTACCAGGAACGCATCAGTTCGCTGAGCCCGCGCATCATCGTCAGGGGCGAACAAAATTACCTGCGTAATAGCGACAACGCTGCAAAAATCAGGGCCTTGTTACTGGCCGGGATACGCG
>CALZHS010000226.1:0-4383 GCA_945787265.1 uncultured Gammaproteobacteria bacterium
TGTCTGCGACTGAGTGTCTCCTCCTTTAATCGGGCGTCACTGTCAAGCCCCCATATTACGGTTGCTAATCTAGGTTGTCGCTGGCGTGGGTCAAGCTCCTTTCCGCAGTCGGTTTGATTACCGCTGCACGCATGGATCTGACGGCATGGAGAGCCTTGCTTTGGAGAAAATAAAAATTTATGCGCTTGAACCACCGCTTGGCTCATGGCCATATTCCGCGTAACAGGGTCGCATGCGCGACGCGCTCGATGGCGATCACCAGGGCGATGGTACGAAAATCAGGCATGTGATCATGTGTTGATTCTTCACCAACCATGAACGCTTGCCAGCGGTTGAACACCGTGTCCATGGCCGCGTGGATCTTGGCACGCATCTTTTCGGTGGTGGTATCATAGTCCCATTGCTCGTTGACCTGGTTTTGCACCCATTCGTAATAACTGACCGTGACGCCACCGGCGTTGACGAGGATGTCTGGTAAAACATGGATTCCACGCCCCTGTAGAATCCGGTCGGCAAGCGGCGTAGTCGGATTGTTTGCACCCTCAACTACCAGACTGGCTTTGATATTGGTCGCGTTACCGGCGTGAATCTGATTTCCGAGCGCCGCCGGTAGTAGAATATCGCACTCCAGTTCCAGTAATTCCTCGTTGGTGATGGTCATGGTATCAGCCATGCCGACCACGGTTCCCTGCTCAGCCTTGAATCGTTCGGCCTCTTCCGGATTCAATCCCGTTTCGCTATAGATACCGCCCTTACTGTCACTGACGGCGATAATCTTTGCGCCCTGACGATGGAAGGCGTTCGCTGCGACCGCACCGACATCACCGAAACCCTGGATGGCGACGCGCATTCCTGCAACATCCTGATGATCCGGAATCAGTGCCTTGGACAGAAAACGTTGCGTGGCGAACAGGCAACCGTTGCCAGTAGCCTCGTAGCGACCAAAGGAACCACCCATTTCGATAGGTTTGCCTGTTACTACCGGCCGGTTGTTGAAACCCGGATGCAAAATATCATAGGTGTCGAATATCCAGGCCATGGTCTGCTCATTGGTGTAGAGATCCGGCGCGGGGATATCCTGTTGCGGTCCAAGCTCGTCGAACAACTCGGAGGTATAACGACGCGTGATACGACGCAATTCCTTTTCGCTCAGCTTCTTGGTATCGCAGACCAAACCGCCCTTGGCGCCGCCGAAAGGAATGTTAACTAGTGCGCACTTCCAAGTCATCAACTTGGCCAGCGAAATGACGTCTTCCATCGTGACATCCGGGTGATATCGGATACCGCCCTTGCTGGGCCCGAATACGCGATTGTGCTGTACGCGAAATCCCTGGAAACTCTGCACGCTGTCATCGTCCATCTCGACCGGGAAATTCACGATGTTTACCCGCTTGGGTTTTTTCAGGAACTCCACCAGGCCTCTTTTGAGGCCTTTGACGTAATACGACGCCCGATTGAACTGCTCCTCGCTGATAGCAATGGGATCTAGATTTTCTTCTGTGCTGGCCATTTCCGTAGGCTTGTTGACCATGGCATTTTCAATTGTTGTTTGCTTAGCGAATTCGCATTGTAACTCAGGAAATCAAGCGGGGCCTGTTTACAAAATAAATATACTTTGTCGTCGTCAGCCCTAGCCGGTTGGAAAGCCCGTTGCTGCAGATATCTATGGACTGCGAGCCCAGGAACCTATTTCAATATTCTAGTGTGACTTATTGGCCTTGTTACCGTGTCTAGTGCTATCCCCTCTTTTAGCATCTGCATAATTCCTACTGCTTCCAGATAATTGTTCGCGCGAAAGAACTTTCCATGCTCGAAATCAAGTTCGTCCAGATCATTCTTCATGATATTTCTATTCTTTACTGCAATGACGGGTATGCCTTGTCTTATACAGGCCAGAACGGGTAATCCCACACAACCATCAGGAACAAGCACACAGGATACATCGCCGGCATTGAGTCCCTTCTCGTAGGATACGATTCCGGGACTCCTGTGCAGGCCCTTCAATACACAATGGATATGCCTGATTGAACCAGCAACAGGAGCCAGCCTCGGTTCGAAGACACCGTGATGCGGGGCGTCTCCCTGGGGAGCAGGGGCATGCGCGCACGGCTTATTGAAGAGCTCCACTGCGGCGTGTGTCATCATCGCTTCTATGCCACCAGTCGGATTCACTGCAATATCCTGATATTCCCTGTCGGGATTAAAATATTCACGATACCAATCCGTATCCCGCTCCACATGAGTGGACAAAGCGATCGCTTGATAAGGATCACCATACTTGTCTATGGTCTCGAAGAGATTCTCCATATGCTCCAGTGCACCTACTGCCCTGCCGGATTTGGACAGTCCGATCGTGCAAGATGTCAATTTCTCCATCTCGAATATGTCCGAATCGATACCTAGTGTAATCCTTGCCGTCGAAACGGCATTGCGTATTTCCTCGTTGTATCTGAGGGCGCCCTTGTCAACCAGGGTTAAAAGTCTGTTTGCTCTTACTTTTTGCAAGCCGACCTGTCCCATGAGAAGCCGTGTAACCGTGCTACCTTCGACGTACAGGGTATTTGGAGACATTTCGTTATAGTCGGTCGCATTGACAACGTTAGGATGGGTAATCAGCGTATCGCAAGCCGAGGCCACCAACCTGCACACTGCGTTTCCATCCCCTTCGTGACCACCTATCTCGCAGCCGATACCGGTAGGAATGATCAGGACTGCATTAAAGTTATCGGTGTTTTCGCGTTCTCGTTGGCGAAAGGCAAATATTCCAGGTTTCTCCGTGGACCATGGATTGGAACTATCGGTTTCGAGAAAATCGACCTCTAGAAATCGGTGCCTGTCATCGCAACCACAAGCAACGAAACGAATGGCATGTTCGCCATGCTCGCGGATTTTTGCATCCAGGTTTTCAAAGGTTAACTCTTCCTCCTTGCTTATTTTTATCTCTTTCTGATGGACCCTCATGATCTCTTCTCCGGGTTGGGTAACTCTAATTGGGTCGTTCTGACGGTATCCCCGATGCGCGTGGAAATGCTGAAACGTTGAATAGGAAAAAGTGCAAGTAGTATAAACCTCCAATTCGTCGAAAAACCACTCCGCCAGGGCGTCACTGTCAAACACCGGTCAAGAGTGAGGGTCCGTGCCTGGCCGAAGATTGCCTCCTGCCAGGACTTGGTGAGGGTATGCTATTGAGAAAATTGACGCTCAATCTCGATGGACCAGCGGCGATTTACGACCCATTCGAGACATTTACAATCTTTTGAGATTTCACAAATCTTTAGTTTTAAATGATGCCTGGAGGTTATATCTCTCAGCTAAAGCAATAATATTCCACTTGGTCAGCCTTACTAGAGAATCCTCCTCACACCAACCACATCGGAATGAGTTTCAATTTATCTTATGTCATCGCTATTGAAAGACATAAGCCGAACCGGATTCGGCGCCATTGTGATCATATTCAGAGGCCCCACGGCGAGGCTGTCCCCGGAATTACTATATTCGGGTGCGGGGCGCAGCAGCGCGGTATTGACCTCATAAGTGGAGCCATCACGGGCCCTAATGCTGATTTCCCAAAGTTCCTTGCTCGGAATCCTGGTTCGTTCATGGCCCGCCAGCTCGAACTCGTCGTCGACCTGTAATCCCTTTTGCCGTAAGTGGCGAATCGCCGCTACCGGTATTCGCCCGGGGTCGAAACATTACAGAAATCGTGTTTAAGCCATTATTCTTTATCTATGCTCGAGTAAATTTGGCTGGTTTCAGCAAGTCTATTTGATCATCCAGTTGTGCCTTAATTACAGTGGCGCCAAGTTCTGTCTGAATACGTTCACTCAGCGCATTTATCGAATTGGGTTCGCCATGAACCAGCGCCAGTGGTGGGCGGTTTTTAAAATGACCATACCAGTCCATCAGGCCTGATTGATCGGCATGTGCGGACAGACCACCCACGGTATAAACATTGGCTCTGACACGAATCGCTTCTCCCCATAGCCTGATGTATTTCGCGCCATCGACGAGCATTCGTCCCGTTGTGCCCCGGGCCTGGTAACCGACGATAACTATATGGCAATCATTGCGCCAGACGTTATGTTTAAGATGATGTTTGATACGACCGCCGGTACACATGCCGCTGCCGGCAATAATGATTGCGCCAGATTGAATCCGATTGAGCCGCATCGACTGATTGGCAGTGCGCGATAAATGCAGATTGGGTAGCATTGAAGATCGTTGGTTCGCGCGCCATAGCTCGGTCGCTTTGGTGTCGTACAGTTCCGGGTGTCGCGTATATACTTCCGTGGCCTCGATGGCCATCGGGCTATCCAGAAATATCTGCCACCGATACAGCCCCCAGTCACGATAATGCCTGGCAAATTCATAAAGCAGGTGCTG
>CALZHS010000226.1:4448-6171 GCA_945787265.1 uncultured Gammaproteobacteria bacterium
GGCTTTTTCCGCCTGCTTGACAATTTCAATCACCTCTTTGTGGGTTTCGTCTCTGCTCCGATGCATTCGATCGCCATAGGTGCTTTCCATTAACACGATGTCTGCATTTTCTATAAAGGCGGGATCGCGCAATATGGGCCTGCCGGGTACCCCGAGATCGCCGCTGAAAACCAGCTTGCGTTGTACGCCGTTTTCTTCGAGCCATAGTTCTACGATGGCCGATCCCAATATGTGTCCTGCCTCGGATAGGCGCAGCGTTATACCGGGTAGAATTATTTTCTTTACAGCATAGTCAATTCCCTTGAACTGACGCATAGCCACCCGCGTGTCCTGCATCGTGTACAAGGCATCGACTAATTTGAGCCCCTTACGTTCGCGCTTGCGGTTTTCCCATTCCGCCTCTTTTTCGTTCAGGTAGGCCGCATCCTTCAGCATGATACGACAGAGATCACGGCTGGCCTTTTGCGTATAAATGGGCCCCTTGAAACCAGACTTGACCAGAAAGGGTATGCGACCCGAGTGGTCGATATGAGCATGGCTCAGCACGACCGCGTCTATGGAAGAGGGTTCAAACGGAAACGGTTCCGCGTTACGCGCCTCATCCTTAGGCGTACCCTGCACCATGCCGCAATCCAGCAGCACCCGGTATTTACCTACCGAGACTAAATGACAGGAGCCGGTTACCTCGCCCGCCGCGCCGTGGAATTCGATATGCATTTAATAAATGATTTTCCTAACCAGTATGGATTACGGCAGCTTTAAAACTGCGTCCTTTAGTAATCCGTTTAACGGAATAATATTGCTTTCATGGGTGACGCTATCGGTGCTCCAGATATGACGAACACCGGCCCTTTTCAGAAGCTGTTGTGCATCGTTATAAAAAAGGCCATGAGTCACCAGCACGTCTACATGCCTGGCAGTTCGCGACATACATTCCTCGGCTGCTGTCGCCAGGGTTTGCCCGCTGCTCGCGACATCGTCGACCAGTACAACGGAACGTCCGTTCAAATCAATATCAGGTAACCGAATCACAACTTCCTGGTCACCCAGGCGCGTTTTTTTACATATCCCATAGGACCATCTATCGGTTGAAGCAACCGAGCTCACCCATTGCTCGGCTTCACTATCGGGACCTATTAATACCGGATTCTCAATCCGGCCGCGAAGAAATTCGGCCATCAGAGACGTGGCCGTCAGAGCCATGGTGCACCCCGTTGGGACGGCCTGTTGCAGATGATGAATACGATGCGTGAATCCCGTCTCTACATGCCGCGCCCCGACGAGGTCCATGATGGTTCGTTTCGGGTCGGCATTGGAAATGACGGTCATACTATCGAATCGCTCGCCGCTCTCGATTTCGACACCGGTCACACGACCGTTGGAAATGACAATGCGGCTTACCGGCATGCCGGTACGAATCGTGACGCCCGCTTCCCTCGCGGCGTGTGCAAGCTCGTCGCTGATGCTCCCCATGCCGCCGATTGGCGAACCGACACGACCATGATCGCCTGCAAGCCGATACAGGTAGGTCATGATCGTGTTCGGTGAACGCGGGCCCAGGTGCGTGCCGAGCACCGCGTCGAGACTCAGCGCACCTTTCAGTAGCGAACTCTCGAAGCGCTCGTTTACTTCGTCATGAATATTCATGCCGATCAGGCGCAGAAATTCCCGCATCTCTGTCTTGCCGAGTCTGCGAATGTCGAAAGCCAGACGCCCCAGCGTG
>CALZHS010000227.1 GCA_945787265.1 uncultured Gammaproteobacteria bacterium
GGAGGTATCTGCCAAAGAACTCGGCCAGCGCCTGTACCGCCTGCTTGAAAAAAACAACATGCAGGATGGCGTTCACATCCGGCTCATGGTGTCACGCGGTATCAAGGCGACACCCTACCAGGATCCACGGATCACCATCACGCCCCCCACCATCGTGATTGTCCCGGAATACAAGCAGGCGCTTCCCGAGACCGCCCGCACGGGCATCAGGCTGTTCACGGTCCACGTCCGCCGCGGTTACCCCGACGTACAGGATCCGAAGCTCAATAGCCACTCCAAGCTGAACTGCATTACCGCCTGTATCCAGGCCGCCAAGGCCGGGGCGGACGAAGCGTTGATGCTCGATCCACATGGCTTTGTCGCCACCTGCAACTCGACCCATTTTTTCATCGTGCGCAAGGATGAGGTGTGGACCTCGACTGGCGATTACTGCCTGGGCGGCATAACCCGCGGCAAGGTGATCGAGTTATGCGAGCAGAACCGGATCCCGGTGCGGCAGAAGAATTTCAGCCTGACCGACGTTTACAGCGCCAGCGAGGCCTTCGTGACCGGTACTTTTGCAGGCCTGGCACCGGTGCGCGAGATCGACGGCCGCACCATCGGTGACGGCAACCGCGGCCCGATGGTCGAAAAACTGCAGCAGCTTTACCTCGCGATGCTCGAGCAGGAATGCGCGTAACCCCATTGCGCATCGCGATGTGGTCGGGACCACGCAATATCTCAACCGCGCTGATGCGCGCGTGGGAGAATCGGGATGATTGTGTGGTGTGGGATGAACCCCTGTATGGCTATTATCTGCACGCAACCGGTATACCTCATCCGGGCGCGGCCGAGGTGATTGCCGCCCAGGGCACCGACGTTGACGCGATAATCGCGCGCTGCATCGGTGCCATACCGGAGGGTAAGCAGATCTTCTACCAGAAACACATGACCCTGCACCTGTTACCGGAAATTGAGCGTGACTGGCTATCCGCAATGGTCAACTGTTTCCTGATCCGCGAACCCGAAGCGGTGATTGCTTCCTATGCCGCGGTGCGCAGTGACGCGACGCTGGACGATATCGGCTTCATTCAGCAAGCCGAATTGTTTGACCAGGTGCGCGCCATGAGCGGCGAAATCCCCCTGGTCATCGATAGCCGCGAGTTCCTGACGGACCCGGCTACCATGCTGGAAGCGATCTGCGCAAAACTCGGCATCGAATTCGTACCCGCCATGTTGAGCTGGCCACGAGGCCCGCGCGACAGCGACGGCGTCTGGGCGAAGTACTGGTACGATTCAGTCTGCAACTCGACTGGCTTCGCCGCCTATCGCAAACGGGAGTACAGGCTTTCCGACAAGGATCGGGCGATAGCGCTGCAGGCGCGCCCATTCTATGAAAGTCTTTACCAGTACCGATTGCAGCCCTAGTTGCAAAACACGGTTGCCTGGCAGCCTGCAGCAGTGGCAATTTACCAGCAGGCGCGTTAGCATCCCATATCGCCCGGCAGCTGAAATCAGGGCCAAAATCAACATGCCGCTGTTAAACATAAAAAATCGATTCCTGGTAACTACCTGCCTGATAGCGATGAGCCTGCTATCTCTCGCGACTGCAAGCGCCAGGGATCTGAGGGTCGCTTACGCAGCCGAGCCGGCAACCCTGGATATTCACGAGCAATTATCCGAGAGCATTTTACAACTCTCTCACATGTCCTTTGATCCGTTGATCCGCTGGACCAGGGAACTCGGGTTTGAAAATCGCCTGGCGACCAACTACCAGCGGCTTAACTCGACCACGATGCGATTCAGGTTGCGCAAGGGAGTCAAATTTCATAGCGGCAACCCGATGACCGCGGCAGACTTTAAATGGACCTTTGAGCGGCTCAAGGCCAGTTACGATTTTAGAGTTGTTTTCGCTAACTTCGTGGAGCTCAGGGTCATTGACGATTACACGATAGACCTTGTCACCAGTGGCCCTTATCCATTGGTACTACATGCGGCAACATACATCTTCCCGATGGATAGCAAGTTCTATTCTGGCACCGACGCCAACGGCAACGATAAAGGCGCTATCGTTAAGAACGGAGATTCGTTTGCGTCGACCCACGTGTCCGGCACCGGTCCCTTCAGAGTCATTTCACGCGAACCGGGTGTAAAAATAGTGTTTGAGCGTTTCGCAGATCACTGGGATAAAAGCTCTGCAGGTAACGTTCACCGTATCGTTTTCACGCCGATCGAGAACGAGGAAACCCGGGTTACAGCCTTACTGTCCGGTTACGTAGATTTTATCGCGCCGGTTTCGGCAGACTTCCTGGACAAGATCCGTTCAGCCAGTAACGTTGATCTGGTGACGATGCCTGGCACACGCATTGTAACTTTTCAAATGAACCAGCAGCGTCGCCCCGAGTTCCGTGACCAGCGCGTGCGCATGGCTATCGTCCACGCGATCAATAACGAAGCTATCGTTCAGCAAATCATGAAAGGTTTCGCAACCCCGGCAGGCCAATATAGCCCCAAGGGTTATCTCGGTTACAACCCCAGACTCAAACCGCGCTTCGACCTCAAGCTCGCCAGGCAACTGATGAAAGACGCGGGCTACGCAAACGGCTTCAGCGTAACCATGATGGCACCAGAGAACCGCTACGTTAACGACGAAAAAATCGCGCAGGCGGTGGCCAAAATGTTGTCAAAAATCAATATCAAGGTTGATTTGCAAACCGTACCCAAGGCACAGTACTGGCCTGCATTTGACGATCGCGCGGCGGATATCATGATGATTGGCTGGCGCTCGGATACCGAGGACAGCGCCAACTTTTTCGAATTCCTGGCGATGACCCCAGACCAGAGCACCGAGGTGGGTAGCTATAACTCGGGTAACTACAGTAGTGATTTCGTCAACCGGAACACCGTTATGGCCAATGCTGAAACCGATCCCGGCAGGCGTGCCAGGATGCTGCAGGAAATCGAATCCCGGATTTACCAGGACGCTGGCTTTATTCCCCTGCATTGGCAAAATCTTGCCTGGGCGGCCCGCAAGGGCGTCAACATCCACCCGATCGTCAACGCGCTCAATATCCCCTATCTCGGGGATCTCGTGATCGACTGAATGACCGGCCTATCCACCCGTCGCCAGCTGCCGGTATCGACTTCAACAGCTGCACGTGAAAAACCCGCGTAGCGTAATGATCCCTGGGTCCTGTCAGGACCGATTAACATTTGCTAGCATAAGGCCCATAGAGTTCTGTTCATGCCAAGAAATATTCTGTTCATTATGTGCGACCAGCTGCGCTGGGACTACCTTTCCTGTTACGGGCACCTGAAGCTCAATACTCCTAACATCGATTCACTGGCCGCGCGTGGCGTACGTTTCGACAATGCCTATTGCCAGGCACCGATCTGCGGCCCGTCACGCGCCAGCTTTTATACTGGACGTTACCAGTCCAGTCACGGGGTGATGGCTAACGAAGACCCGATGCGAGTGGATGAACTGACGATCGCCGATTACCTGAGACCGTCGGGATATCGCAGTGCACTGGTGGGCAAGGCCCACAACCGGAAAATCGCTGCAGCGATGGAGGCACTTAGCGTAAATCCCGAATCCGATTTCACGCGGCATGCCAGCAGCGGCGGATTTGAACCCTTCGAGCTGCATGAGGGACTATATCCGGACGGAAGCCTGCCTGAGGATCACGGCTATACCGCCTTTCTTAATCGCAAGGGTTACGCCAGTGGAAATCCGTGGCAGGAATACGCCAATAGCGGCGAAGACAAGGACGGCAATATCCGCTCGGGCTGGAGACTGCGTAACTCGGTTTACCCGTCGCGTGTTGCCGAAGCGCATTCGGAGACCACTTTTTTAACTAACCGGGCGATCGATTTCCTGGAACAGCAAGAGGGCGATAAACCATGGTGTCTGCACCTCTCCTATATCAAGCCGCATTGGCCATTGATCGCCCCCGCACCGTATCACGACCTCTATAGCAGCGAGGATGTTCAAGCCGTGGTGCGTTCCGACCAGGAGTTGCAAAACCCGCACCCGGTTTACCGGGCCTTCATGGAGCAGGAGTACAGCGAGAGCTTCGCGCGCGAAGATGTGCGCGAACGCGTTATTCCGGTTTACATGGGCCTGGTTCGACAGATCGATGATCAACTGGGGCGCCTGTTCGAGTACATGAAACAAATCGACATCTTCGAAAAAACCATGATCGTGTTCACCAGCGATCACGGTGAATACCTTGGCGATCACTGGCTTGGTGAAAAAGACCTTTTCCACGAAGCCTCGGTGAAAATCCCGCTGATCATCGTCAACCCGAACGCGACCGCCGATGAAACTCGCGGCAGTGTCTGCAGCGAGATGGTCGAGGCGGTCGACCTGTTGCCGACTTTTGTTTTGTCGAATTCGCCGGTGGCAATATCTGCCACGAGCGTGTCGAGGGATGCTCGCTGATGCCACTGCTGCGATCGCATACCGCTCCCGGCGACTGGCGTCAGTACGCGTTAAGTGAAATTGATTACTCGGATCGCGGGTCGCGAACCCTGCTCGACATTGCACCCTATGACTGCCGGGCATCCATGGTGCGCAACAAGCTCTGGAAATATATCCACCATAACCTGTACCGACCCCAGTTGTTCGATATGCAGCGAGACCCGCATGAGTTAATCGATCTCGGCGATGACCCGGCCCACGATAAAATTCGCAGAGATATGCAGCAACTGCTGATCGATTCGCGTCGTCGATTGAAGCCCCGCGTTGGTGCACCGTACGACGACCTGGCAACCATGGGTCCCGCGCGGGATGAATCCCGGGGTATCATCATCGGCCGCTGGTAAGGGCTCGCGCCTCGAGGCGATTTCACCGGCCTGAGTTTTATACGCAACCAACTGCCCACACCGTCGCGGTGCAGCCCGATCGAGTTCATACTGACTAAAAACTAAAATAACATCCGAGGTTTATTGCCATGTGATTTCAGGATCAGCTCAATAACCGATTTGTCCGCAACAGATTTTTGACTATCTCTATATTTAAGTACCTGGGCACTCGCATCTGTATCAGTGAAGACGTGGTTCGGGAGATCGACGATTTCACGGGCCGGCCGATTGGCACGGTGTTACTCCCCGGCAAAACCGAGGAACTGAAACTGTTTGAACCCCTGACCGCGGAGCGAATGGAATCTGCCCGAATCGCCGCCG
>CALZHS010000228.1 GCA_945787265.1 uncultured Gammaproteobacteria bacterium
ATCTCGATAACCGGGAACAGGACGAGATCACCTCGCGCATCTTGTGGCTGGATGGCCTCGAAGAGGGCATTAATCGTAACGGCGTCCACGATACATTTGCGCGCTATATTTACATTCATGGTACCTCGGATGAAAAGCGTATCGGGGAACCGGTTTCGGCCGGCTGTATAAGAATGAAGAATGACGATGTCATCGAGCTGTTCGACGAGGTCATGGTTAACGACATTGTTTTGATTGTGTAAGCCACGCCCTGTTGCCCGGCGATTGCGGTCAAACTGATTGCTTTCGGTGCCGGCACGAGCGCAGCCACGCATCGCCTAAGCAGGATACGCCAATCCCCCGAAGGCATCCCTACCCCGATCTTGACAATCAACTATCATCGTCATATGGTGCCCCTCGGGCGCTAATTTGTTACTCGGCTTGCAGGCGCCCGCGGAACCGACATTGGTCCGCATATAAATTTGCTAAAGAGGGTGGTCCCGAATTTTTCCGAAACCTTCCCCTCCCGAGTTTTTTCTATTTTGGAGAAACTCCGTGAAACACGAAAGTTATGGTTTTGACACGCTTGCCATAAGAAGCGGCCAACAGCGTTCTTCCGAACTCGAACATAGCGAAGCGATATTCGTAACTTCCAGCTTTGTATTCGAAAATGCGGCCCAGGCTGCCGCGCGTTTTGCCGGAGACCAGCCGGGGAATATTTACTCGAGATTCACCAACCCCACGACGCAGGCTTTCGAGCGGCGCCTCGCGGCGATGGAAGGAGGGGAAGCCTGTGTCGCTACCGCTTCTGGCATGGCGGCAATAACCAGTTTGTGCATTGCGACCTTAAGCGCGGGGGATCATATCGTCAGCTCACGCTCGATATTCGGCACCACGACGACCCTGTTTGAAAAGTATTTGCCACGCTTTGGTATCGAAACCAGCTTTGTCGACCTGACCGATCTGGATGCGTGGAAAGAGTCGATTCGCGACAACACGCGCATGCTGTTCCTGGAGACGCCGTCGAATCCGCTGTCCGAAATTGCCGACATCAGGTCACTGGCTGACCTGGCACATGAAAACAATTGCAGCCTGGCAGTTGATAATTGCTTCTGCACACCTGCATTGCAGCGACCGCTCGAACTGGGTGCCGACATTATCGTGCATTCGGCAACCAAGTACCTGGACGGGCAAGGGCGTATTGTTGGTGGCGCCGTTGTCGGACCCAAAGCGCTTGTCGACGAGGATTTATTTGGCGTGATACGTACCACCGGTCCCAGTATGAGTCCTTTCAATGCCTGGGTTGCTTTGAAGGGACTTGAGACACTCAATTTACGGATGAATGCGCACTCGCAAAACGCCATGCAACTGGCAAGATTCCTGGAGCAGCATCCACGGGTGGAAAAAGTCTATCACCCGGGGCTTGAAACCCATCCTCAGCATAACCTTGCAAAAATACAACAGCACGGATTCGGAGGCGTGGTGTCTTTTGTTGTTGCTGGTGGGCGTGAAGCCGCGTGGCGGATAATTGATTCAACCGAGTTACTCTCGATTACGGCCAATCTTGGTGATGTCAAAACAACGATAACCCATCCTGCAACAACTACCCACGGACGCGTCAGCGACGATGTAAAGGCCAGGACCGGTATTAGTGAAGGACTGCTGCGGGTCGCGGTCGGACTGGAGAGCGTGGACGATATTATTGCCGACCTGGCGCGCGGTCTGGATGGCTGAACTGTTTCAACAGCTCGAGGCTGCTATCCTGGAGCCGGATTTCAGCGTCAAATGTGAGCTGACGGCCCGGCTTGATGCGGCATGGTGCCGGGGTGAACTGGCACATGACGCCAGATCGGCAATCCTGCCGATAGATGATCCTGGACGGCCAGGGAAACCGCTGCTGGTCGATCCCAGGAAACTGCAACGTCGTGGCGTCTCTTCCGGGGAAGGGCGGATTCGCCTGCTGCATGCTTTCGCGCATATCGAATTTAATGCGATCAATATTGCACTCGATGCGGCTTACCGGTTTCGAGAAATGCCGCGGCAGTTTGTCAGTGACTGGCTCGGGGTTGCGGCCGACGAGGCCAGGCACTTTCAGCTGCTTGAGCAGGAACTCAGGCAACGCGGGAGTTACTATGGTGCCTGCGATGCCCATCGTGGGCTGTGGGATATGGTTTGTAAAACCCGGGATAACGTGGTGCATCGAATGGCTCTGGTGCCGCGCGTCATGGAAGCAAGGGGCCTCGACGTTACGCCTGGAATGATCGCGAAGTTCAAACAGGTTGACGATGCGACCGCCGTTGAAATATTGGAAGTGATTTATCGCGACGAAATCGATCATGTACGTATCGGGAATTTCTGGTACCGGCGCCTTTGCGAGCAACAGGGCCTCGATGTGGAAAGTACATTTCGCGACCTGGTCGCGCAATACATGGACGGCAAGCTGCGCGGACCGTTCAACTGGCCGGCTCGAATCGAGGCCGGATTTGAGGCTACCGAGCTTAGCGCGCTTGAGCGGGGTGGCTAGAGGCGGGGATCGTGTAGATCGAAGCCCTGTACAGAGGTCCAGCTCAGGTAGCTGGGTTCCTGACCCCAGTCGCCCAGGACGATCCGCGACAAATCGGAATTGTAACGATGAATGGCCGGTCGATGGGTATGCCCATGAATGATAGTGCTTACCTGGTTGCGAGTGAAGCAGTCCTGAACCGCGGCCTGATTGACGTCCATGATTTCGTATGATTTCTGTGCCATTGCGTCTACGCTGTCAGCGCGCAAGCGGGCCGCAATGTGCTGACGCTCTTCAAGAGGTTTGCCCAGGAAGTCGGCCTGCCATTTTTCAGTTCGCACCATGGAACGAAATTCCTGGTAATCCCGATCATCCGTGCACAGGCTGTCACCGTGAATTAAAACTGCCCTGTCCTGACCGAGCTGCAGGATATGCGGTTCGTCCAGCAATGACAGGTTAACCTTGCTTGCGAATGCCGACCCCAGCAGGAAATCCCGATTTCCAGCCATGAAAAAGACCTCGACCCTTGACGCCAGTTGTCTCAATGATTCGATTACGTCCCGGTACTCCGGCGCGGGATCATCATCGCCCAGCCAAACCTCGAACAGGTCGCCCAGGATATAGAGGCAACGCGCACTGGCCGCCCGGTTATCGAGAAAACCGGTCAGCGCAGCGCTAATTTCCGGCCGGCTGGCATCAAGATGACAGTCCGAAATGAACAGGTATTCGTGGCTCATGCCGACGAGTCGCTGTTACTGGCGACTGACACCGGTGATGGTAATGGTTTCCAGCGGCACATTCTGGTGGCCACCCTTGTTGCCGGTGGGGACCTCTGCAATTGCATCGACGATGTCCATGCCTTCGGTCACTTTGCCGAATACGGCATAGCCCCAGCCCTGCATTGACTCACTGGTGAAATTCAAAAATGCATTGTCGGCATGGTTAATGAAAAATTGCGAGGTGGCCGAGTGGGGGTCACTGGTGCGCGCCATTGCCAGGGTGCCACGATCATTCTTGAGACCGTTATTGGCTTCATTCTGGATCGGTGCTCGCTTGCTGGACTTATCCTGCATATCAGCCGTGATTCCACCCCCCTGGACCATAAAGCCCGGAATAACCCGGTGAAAGGTCGTGTCGATGTAGTAGCCGTCATCCACGTAGGCAAGAAAATTCTCGCTGCTATCGGGTGCATTTTGCATGTCGAGTTCGATCGTGATATTTCCCATGGTGGTTTCGATTAACACGATGGGATTGCCGGCGGTAGTTTCATTCATTGGTTTGTCACCTTTGCTGTTGGGATAGAATACCAGGGATAGAATGGCTGCAAGCACGACCGCGATTGGAAGTAACGTCTTTTTCATCAGCATTCCATTTGTTTTGAGCAAGCGGATTCTACTGATTTGCATGCGCTTAGGGAAGCCGGGCAGCAATTAACGGTTTCGCTCGTGAAGTGCATCTTTTAAACTCTAGTGCCTGATTTATTGATCCCATAACACCGAAGTAATGCTGACTATTTACAATAGCCTGACAAACAGCAAAGAAGCCTTTGAGCCAATTGTCCCGGGACAGGTTCGAATGTACGTATGCGGGATGACCGTTTACGACTATTGCCATATTGGTCACGCGCGTGTGCTGGTGGTGTTCGACATTGTTTACCGCTATCTCAAACACCTCGGCTACGAGGTTACCTATGTCCGCAATATTACCGATATCGACGACAAGATCATTGATCGTGCCAACCAGGCCGACGAAGAGTATTTTCATTTAACCCGGCGCTTCATCGACGCGATGCATGAAGATGCCGATGCGCTCGGCGTATTACGTCCCGATATGGAACCCTGCGCCACCGAGACCATCGCACCGATTCTCGAGATGATCGA
>CALZHS010000229.1 GCA_945787265.1 uncultured Gammaproteobacteria bacterium
GGTCGGAATCGAGATCAGAAGAGAATTTTTTATCCAAACGTGAAATCGGTTTGGTCTCGGTTGCATCTGTCATTACAATAGAAGGTTGCAACCTGGAACGGACTAATCCCGGAATCTTCATTGAACACCGCCTGCCTGTTTACCATTTCGGCACCCTCGGGCGCCGGTAAAACCAGCCTCGTCAAGGCGCTGCTGGAAAAGCGCGACGAATCGCTGGCGGTATGTGTATCGCATTCGACGCGGGCGATACGGCCGGGCGAAGTCGATGGTCAGGCCTATCACTTCGTTTCCATGGAAGTATTCGATCAAATGGTCGCGAATGATGAGTTTCTCGAACACGCGCGGGTGTTCGATAACTGCTACGGCACCGCGCGTGCGTCGGTCGATGCGCTGCTCGACAGCGGTCGGCACGTTATCCTTGAAATTGACTGGCAGGGCGCTCGCCAGGTCAAGGCAAGGATGCCGGATACGGTCGGAATTTTCATCCTGCCGCCGTCGCGCGAGGTGCTTGAACGCCGGCTTCGGGATCGCGGAACGGATGACGAGACCACGATAGCGCGGCGGATGCGCGATGCGGATCGTGAAATGTCCCACTATCAGGATGCCGAGTACCTGGTGATCAACGATGTGTTCGAACAGGCCCTGTTCGATCTCGACGCAATTATCCATACCCAGGGTTTGACGCTGGCACGTCAGAAGCTTAAGAACCGGTCGCTGGTGGACTCGATTCCGCCCGAAATCGATTAATAGCTTTGTGCGATTAAGGCTTTAGATTTATTGAGTTTTTCGCTATCATTGCGCCCCTTTTTGATCCGAGAGCTAACCGCATGGCGCGAATCACCGTAGAAGACTGCCTCGAGCATGTCGAAAATCGTTTTGACCTTGTATTGCTGGCCGCGCGACGCGCCCGCCAGATTTCACAGGGCGCCGATCCGCTGGTACCACCGGAAAATGATAAGCCCACCGTGATAGCACTGCGCGAGATTGCTGAAAATCTGATTAACGACTCGTCGATGGACGAGATGGAAGCAAAGGCAGAGATCGAAAAAATTTCTACCGACGATGACCTGATTCGACAAATTGCCCAGGCCAGCCTCGCGCAAGAAGAAAACGAGTAAGCGCTTCTTTTTAATCACATAATTCTACCCGTGCAGGCCATGGTTGTGGCATGCACCGGGCGGGCTTACGCCTTGTAAATGTGTTATAAAACCCCATTAATAAAGTTTTAGAGGTCTATGTAGAATATTGATGGGGGCGAATTACGCCAATCTGTTTGAAGTCGTTGACGGGGACGTGGTCGCCAGCGATTCTGAAACCCGAATCGCCGAGCTTTGCAGCGAACTCGAGGCCTACCTCGAGCCTGCTCAGGTAGAGGAAGTCTATAGCGCTTACCTGGTCGGCGCTGCCGCTCACGAGGGCCAGAGTCGGGTATCGGGCGAACCTTATATCAGCCACCCGGTTGCGGTCGCGCGCATTCTTGCGGAAATGCGCATGGACAGCAAAACCATCATCGCGGCGATCCTGCATGACGTTATCGAAGACACCCCGACGTTAAAGCAAAACCTGGTGGACCAGTTTGGTGAAGAAGTTGCCGAACTCGTCGATGGCGTCAGCAAGCTTGCGCAGATGGATTTCCGCAGCAAGGCCGAGGCACAGGCGGAAAATTTTCGCAAGATGATGCTGGCAATGGTCAAGGACATTCGCGTCATCATTATCAAGCTCGCCGATCGCCTGCACAATATGCGCACGCTCGATGCGATGCGCCCCGACAAACGCCGCCGCATTGCCTTCGAGACCATGGATATCTATGCCCCGATCGCGAATCGGCTTGGCATTTTCAAAATGCGTCACGAGTTGCTCGACCTGTCGATTAAGGCTGCGTACCCGATGCGCTACCGGGCGCTGGAAAGTGCCTGCAAGGAAGTGGTGGGGTATCGCAAGGAGATATTCAACACCATCGAGGCGGCGATTCGCGAGCGCCTCAAGGAATCGAATATCAACGCGACCGTCAAGTATCGACAGAAAAACATTCACAGCATTTATCGCAAGATGAAGGAGAAAAAGCTCAGCTTCAAGGAGCTCACCGACGTCTTCGGCGTTCGGATCATGACCGATTCGGTGGATGACTGTTATCGCGTACTCGGCGTCATGCATAACCTCTACAAACCGCTGCCGGGCAAGTTCAAGGATTACCTCGCGATTCCCAAAACGAATGGCTACCAGTCGTTGCACAGCAGCCTGTTCGGACCGCATGGCGTCGCCATCGAGGTGCAGATTCGCACCGTCGAAATGGACCATTTTGCCGAGTCGGGGATAGCCGCACACTGGATTTACAAGGAAGGTGAAAATCATGCTTCCAATCCGCAGGGACGAGCACTGGAATGGTTGAAAAACCTGCTCGAGATGCAGCAGAAGTCGGGCAGCTCGCAGGAATTCCTGGAAAGCGTCAAGGTCGATTTGTTTCCCGATGAGGTTTACGTATTCACCCCCAAGGGCGCGATCAAGAAGTTGCCGCGCGGGGCAACCGTCGTCGATTTTGCCTACGCGGTGCATACCGATGTCGGTAACACCTGCGTCGCCGCCCGAATCGACCACCAGATGTCGCCGCTGAGCAGCAGGTTATACAATGGTCAGACCGTCGAGATCATTACTTCGCAGGCCAGTCGACCGCACCCGAGCTGGCTCGATTTCGTGACCACCGCCAGGGCGCGCACCAATATCCGGCATTTCCTGAAGTCGTTACAGAAGACCGAGGCGATTTCTCTCGGGCAGCGTTTGTTGCAGCAGTCGGTCAGCCAGATCAAGGGACGCGATGTCGCGATTCCAAAGGCCCGGATGAAAAAGGTACTGGACCAGTATCACATGTCCGATCAAAAGGAACTGCTGGCCGAAATCGGTCTGGGTAACCGCAATTCGAGCCTGGTCGCGAGGGCAATGTACGACATCGAGGAAGATGCTACCGCCTTTGATGATCGGGGCAGGCCACTTGCGATCAAGGGTACCGAGGGCATGGTGGTATCGTTTGCCAAGTGTTGTCGGCCGGTGCCGGGGGATGCGATCGCCGGATTCATGTCATCCGGTAAAGGCATTGTCATTCACCAGCGTAGCTGCCCGAATATGAACGAACGCAACAAGGGTGACCGACAACTGTCGGTGCAGTGGTCGGACCATGTCGAAGGCGAGTATCTCGCCAACATGCGGGTGCAGGTCGCCAATCAGCGCGGTGTGCTGGCCACACTGGCGACGACGATCGCTAACATGTCATCTAATATCGAGCACGTCAACGTCACCGAGAAAGATGGTCGAATTTCAACCATCGAGTTCGTGGTTACCGTCAAAGATCGTATCCACCTGGCGCGTATTATGAAAAAATTGCGCGGACTGAACGTCGTCAATCGTATCTGGCGTCGATAGTAATTGTCAGCGTGGCTAATACCCGCATAATCCAGCATTTCTGAACCGGAGACAGAGCATGGCCAAAACCATTATTCAAACCGATGCCGCGCCCCAGGCAATCGGCACTTACTCGCAGGCAGTCAAAGTTGATAACACGGTTTATGTCTCCGGCCAGATACCACTCGACCCGGCCACCATGGAGGTCGTCAGCGGTGGTATCGAAGCTGAAATCACGCGGGTTTTCGATAATCTCGCAGCGGTTGCCGCGGCTTCAGGCGGGAGCCTTGCCGATGTGGTCAAGTTGAATATCTACCTGACCGATCTCGGTAACTTCCCGACCGTAAACGAAATCATGGCCCGCTATTTTCAGCAGCCGTACCCGGCCCGGGCCGCGATCGGTGTTGCTGCCCTGCCGAAAGCGGTTGGCGTCGAGATGGACGCGGTAATGGTTATCGATTAGCAGTTGAATGGAGCACTGGTCGGCTCAAGGATTACGATTTCTCAAAGGCGTTGGTCCCAGGGTAGCGGAAAAGCTGCTGAAACTGGGCTTGAACACCCAGCGCGATTTGTTATTTCATTTACCGTTGCGTTACGAAGATCGCACTTTCGTGTCCCCGATCGCATCTTTACAGCCAGCTCGGCGCAGCCAGATCGAGGCCGAGGTGTTGCACGCCAGCGTACACTTCCGACGCCAGGGACGATCGCGGCGGGTGCTGGCGGCAAAGCTTGGCGACGCAACCGGCGTGATTGCGATTCGCTTCTTCTATTTCAATGCGAACCAGCAAAAACAGTTTGAAAAAGGTAACTGGTTACGCTGTTTCGGTGAAGTCAGGTTGGCCCAGGGCGAGCTCGAAATGATTCATCCTGAAACCGAAGTCATCGATGTCGACAATCCTCCTCCATTGCAGCAATCCCTGACTCCGATTTATCCGACTACCGAGGGATTGCACACGAGAACGGGTTTCCCGGATTCGCGTCCGCGATGATTGATCTGCACAGCCCCGAAAACAAGCGCGACAGTGAACTCATTGCGCAACACAGGCACCCGGCACAGCACCGTTTTATTGTCGAAGAACTCGCCGCACATCGTCTTGCCCTGCTTGAGCGACGGCGACAGATCCGCAGTCGGAAAACCCCTGCGATCCAGCCAGTTGATAACCTGCAGCAACAGCTGATACGGGCACTCCAGTTCGAGTTAACCGGTGCCCAGCAGCGCGTGCTGGGCGAGCTTATGCAGGACTTCGGCGCCGGTAAACCGATGATTCGACTGGTACAGGGCGACGTCGGTTCGGGTAAGACGGTGGTTGCCGCGCTTGCCTGTTTACCGGTGGTCGAATCGGGCTACCAGGCCGTACTAATGGCGCCAACCGAAATTCTTGCCGAACAGCATTTTCAGAATTTCAGCGCCTGGCTGACACCCCTCGGTGTAACCGTGTTGAACCTGGTCGGTGCTGACAAGGGTAAGAAACGCGAACAGAAGCTGTCGCTGATTGCCAGCGGGGAAGCGCAGGTCGTGGTTGGCACGCATGCGCTGTTCCAGGCGAGCGTCGAGTTCAAACGCCTCGGGTTCATTATTTTTGACGAGCAACATCGCTTCGGTGTCGACCAGCGACTCGCGTTACAGCGCAAAACCCGCGATGACGAGATGGCGCATCAGCTGATCATGACGGCGACACCGATACCGCGCACCATGGCGATGTCGATATACGCTGATCTCGATTACTCACAGATCGATGAAATGCCGCCGGGACGTAAACCGGTGACGACATCGATCATCTCGGAGCAGCAGCGCGACAGCCTGATCCGGCGGGTGGCCGGCGCCTGCGCCGAGGGTGGGCAAGTTTACTGGGTTTGCACACTTATCGAAGAATCGGACGCGTTGCAGTGCGAGGCCGCGGAAATGACCTATGACCTGCTTTACCAACAGCTTCCCCAATTGTCGGTCGGGATGGTGCATGGGCGCCTGAAACCTGCCGAAAAGGAAGCCACGATCAATGCCTTCAAAAATAAGGAGATCGATATACTCGTCGCAACGACAGTAATCGAGGTTGGTGTGGATGTGCCCAACGCCAGTATCATGATTATCGAAAATCCGGAACGCCTGGGCCTGGCGCAGATCCACCAGTTGCGCGGGCGGGTCGGGCGTGGCGCACGCGAGAGCTTTTGTATCCTGCTGGTCAGGAGCAATCTTTCCGAGCTGGCGCGAACCCGCCTCGAAATCATCCGCAGCACCCAGGATGGTTTCGCAATTGCAGAAAAAGACCTCGAACTTCGTGGTGCAGGGGAAGTGCTGGGCACTCGTCAAACTGGCGAAATGAGTTTCAAAATAGCCGACCTGATGCGTGATCAGCAGTGGTTTGCGCAGGTCGAGGAGCTGGCAAAACTGATGCAATTGCCTGAAAACGCTACTATTCGCGGGGAACTGCTGCGCAACTGGATCGGCGCGCGCCAGGAATATACCGATGTCGGTTAGAGGCGATCGACGCGGGCCATGGAGGGTATGCCCAACCGGAACCGACCGGTTTGTCCGCGATGAGCAGTAATCACTCGGCGGATGAAAACTCGGGTGCCTGGAATCCCGGTATCAAGTCAACCCTGCCCGTAAAATACTTG
>CALZHS010000230.1 GCA_945787265.1 uncultured Gammaproteobacteria bacterium
CTATCGCGGCTGGCCTACGACACCGGTACTACCCCTGTATCGCTGACGCTGTTCCGTTTTCTGATGTCTGCGGCGGTGATGGTAATGCTGGTTCTGATCCTGCGCAAATCCTGGAAACTGGCTGTGACGCCGAAATTGTTCGCCGTCTGCGTGGTTGGCATGTTTGCCACTTCGATCGGGCATCTCGGAGCGGTCAACTACATCCCGGTGAGCCTCGCGGCGATTATTTTCTATACGTTCCCGCTACTGGTCGTCGCCGACAAGCGCATCGCGCAACGCGAACCTGTCACGCGTAACGAACTGCTGGCCTTTGTGCTCGCCTTCATCGGCATCGGTATCGCGCTCGGACCCGATTTTCACCAATACGATCCGGCCGGGGTTGCGTTGGCTTTTACCGGCGCAATCGGGGCAACCGTCTTCATTCTCAGCTACGAGAGGTTTCCACCGCAGACCGACAGTTACGTCGGCGCTACCTGGATCATGCTTACGTCGATACTCCTTGCCCTGCTGTTGTTACCGTTTGGATTCGACCTGGTGCCGCCGCGCGAATCCGTCGGCTGGGTATACCTGGTCCTGATTGCGATGGCATCGGTGACCTCCTTCATCATGTCGCTGCAGGCGATCAGCCGTATCGGCGGCGCCATATTCGCGCTGCTACTTAACTTCGAACCGGTCGTCATTCTATTACTGGCCTGGATCGTCATCGGCGAATCCCTGTCGCCGGAGCGCATCTCGGGGATGGCATTAATCGTGTTTGCGTTGTTCTTAAGCCACTGGAAGCTTCGGCGTATAAAGCCGCAATCTGCCGGGCCTCCCTGAATGCGGGTGCACAAGCACCGCAACTAGCGCGTCTTCCAAAACCAAGGCTCTAGTGGACGTCGTGGAAATCAGCCATATATACTTTTCACCAATTGCCGGGAAATCCTGTGTCAAACTTTTACATCATCGCGCACCAAGCAGGCGCCGAAAATTTTGAAATTCCGACCTGGGCTAATCGGGATACCAATCCGGCTGCTCTGGACCGACACCGAACTGACGCGGTTTTGCGTCACGATATCGAAAATGTCCCGGGGGCGTTCCAACTGCTGAATGTCCTGTCGAATGAAGAATGTAAGCGCATTGTCGACCTGTCCGAGAAGCTGGGTTATCTCGAAGATGCTGCTGTTTCCCTGCCGCGCGCTATCCGTCACAACGACAGCTTTACCTGGGTTGTAGATGACGACACCAACGACATCATCTGGCAGCGTTGTCAGCAACAGCTCGAGGATACCCATGAATATAACGCCGGCAAGCGCGCCTGCGGGATCAACTCACGGTTTCGTTTTTATCGCTACGGCCCCGGGGACTACTTCGCGCCACATACCGATGGTTCCTGGCCTGGTTCGCGCGTTATCGATGGCGAACTGATTGCTAACGCCTATAACGATCGCTGGAGCCAGCTCACTTTCCTGCTATTCCTGAGCGAGAACTACGAGGGTGGTGCGACCCGCTTCTACCTGAGTCCGGATAATCCCGCGCGTCCGGCAAGCAATCCCGATGACGCCATCATAATCGATGTCCGTACGCCCATCGGCGGCGCATTGTGTTTTCCACATGGTGTGCACCCCCTGCACTGCATGCACGCCTCGCAAAAAATTAGCGCGGGGATAAAGTACATCATCCGTTCTGATATTCTGTTCGACCTGTAATCGCGATCGACGCCGTCCTGTCAGTTGCCAGCGTGATCCAGGCCCATGAAATAGATCGCGCTTTCGAGATCGGTCGCATCGATATGGCAGCTGGTCGCCGCGCGCAGCACCGGCTTGGCATGGTAAGCGATGCCGAGACCGGCTGCGCTCAGCATCGGCAGATCATTGGCACCATCACCGATCGCGCAGCAATCGCGCAACGCAAAGCCCAGTGCCTGCGCGCGCTGCTGCAGGACACGACATTTATGGTCAGCATTGACGATCGGGTCCAGCAGACCCCCGGTCAGTATCTCACCATCCAGCTCGAGCTGGCTGCAATGGACCTCGTCAAATCCGAGCATTCGCGCAACGGGTTCGGCTACCTGCGGAAACCCCCCGCTGATCAGAACCGTATGTACCCCGGCCGCTTTCGCCGCGGCGAGCAACTGCTCTGCCCCAGGATTCAATGACAGCGACTGCGCGACATCGTGGAACACCTGCACCGGCTGTCCCGCAAGCATCGCAATGCGCTCACGCAGCGCGGTGTTAAAATCAATTTCGCCATGCATCGCACGTGTTGTGATACTCGCAATTTGCTCACCCAGTCCGAGTATTTTGGCGACTTCATCGAGAGTTTCAGCAGCGACGATGGTCATATCCATATCGCAGATCAACAACTTCTTGCCCAGCTCGCTGCGCGGTTGTATATAGGCGTCGACATGCACGAGTCGTTCTCGCAGCGACTGTAACAGCGACCACGCCCGCGCGGGTTTACAGGTTATGGTTACGTCAACAATCCGTGCCGAGCGGGTTTGCTGCGCGTCGATTTTCAGGTCTCCAAGCACGCCGTCGAGTTGCTTCAATGCATCGTCTAGCGCCTCATTGGCACAGATCGTCAATACGAAGGGCTGGGCCGTTTCGCCACGCGACAGCCATCGTGGTACCTCGCCATGATTGCTTTGAGTCACTGCAGGGCCGGGAAATGCAGGTAGCGGACGTTGTTGATATTTGGCAGTGAACGCAAATGGTCGAGATCCTCGTTTTCCAACGGCTCGTCGACCTCGATCAACACCATCGCGTTACCATTGCGGCCATCGCGGCCCAGGTGCATGTTCGCAATATTGATACCGCGCTCGGCCGTGGTGCTGCCGATAGCACCGATGACACCCGGTTTGTCGTCATTGGTAATGTAAAGCATGTGTTCACCCAGTTTCGACTCGAGTGGAATTCCCTTGACTTCAATCACGCGCGGCCGGTTCTGGATCAGCGTACCGCTGATACTGCGCGATTTCGATTCGGTTTCGACCCCGACCGTGATCCGGCAGGGGTATTCGTCGCGGCCTTCATTGTGCGCTTCGATCACATCGATGTTGCGATCGCGCGCAACCTCGCGGGCATTTACCGAGTTAACGTAACTGCTGTGGTACTCGAGTATCGACTGCACCACCTGCACCGTTAACGGCGAAACGTTCAACTCGTTGGCGTCGCCGCCATAGGTCACGGTCAGGGTCTTGATCGGATCCTCGGTCAGCTGGCCGACGAACAAGCCCAGGCACTGCGCCAGCTGCAGGTAAGGCCGCAACACCTGCGCCTCCTCGGCACTGATGCTGGGTGCGTTGATCGCGTTATTGATCGCCCCATTCAACAGGAAGTCACTGATCTGCTCGGCAATCTGGATCGCTACTTTCTCCTGCGCCTCTATTGTAGAAGCGCCGAGATGCGGGGTACAGATCACGTTATCGAGTTCAAACAGTGGATTCTCGCGAGCAGGCTCCACTTCGTAGACATCGAGCGCCGCGCCGTTCAAGTGGCCGCTCTTAAGCGCCGCAAGCAAGGCCAGTTCATCGACCAGTCCGCCACGTGCGCAGTTGATCAGCATACTGCCCTGCTTCATCTTGTTGATTGCACTGGCGCTGATGATATTAGCGGTCTCGGGCGTTTTCGGCACGTGCAGCGAGACGATATCGGAACTGGCAAGCAGGGTATCGAGGTCAACCTTCCTGACGCCCAGCCTGGCGGCACGCTCCTCGGTCAGGTAGGGATCGTAGGCCTGTACATGAAGTCCGTAACCGATGGCCTTACTGGCAACGATAGAGCCGATGTTCCCAGCTCCGATAAGCCCGAGCAGTTTGCCGGTCAGCTCTATTCCCATGAAACGGGACTTTTCCCACTTGCCTTCGTGGGTGGAACTGTTCGCCTGCGGGATATGCCGCGCCAGCGCCAGCATCATCGCCATCGTATGCTCGGCGGTCGTTATCGCGTTGCCCAGTGGCGTATTCATGACCACGATACCGCGCCGCGTACAGGCAGGCACATCGACGTTATCAACCCCGATCCCGGCACGTCCGACGACCTTCAGATTTTTCGCATGTTCGAGCAACTCCGCGGTCACCTTTGTAGAAGAACGAATCGCCAGGCCATCGAATTCACCGATCATTTCAAACAGCTCGGCCTCGCTTAACTTGCTCGACTGCACCACATCGACACCACGGTCTTCAAACACGGCTACCGCCTGGCTCGACATCGAATCAGAAATTAAAACTCTGGGTTTAGTCATGTTACTTCTCCTGCAGGGAATGTTTGAAGTCTGCGAATGCCCAATCCAGCCAGGGGGTCAAGGCTTCGAGATCGCTGGTTTCGACGGTGGCGCCACCCCAGATGCGAAAGCCGGGTGG
>CALZHS010000231.1 GCA_945787265.1 uncultured Gammaproteobacteria bacterium
CGTGGCGGGCGTGGGCGGCGTCATTGGCTTCGCAGGCCTGTCGAAGCTGGTTGCGCGCCGCGCGTAAGCCCGGATGCTCGACTGCCGGCGAATTCGGGCTGCCTGAAGGACGCGATTTAAACCACCAGTAACCCCCGCTTGATAGCCAGCCACAGGCGAGCAACAAGCTCAACCAGAGCCAGAAATTATTGCTTTCCACGACCCGGGGCGTCTCCTGCGATACCGATTGCCCCGTGACCGGGGGCACCACCACCGCACTGGCGGCGGCTTTGACGCTTATTTCACGGGCGGGGATCGAAGCCGTTTCGGGTTTGCCGGCCTCGATATTCCACCAGGTCAGGCTGATTTCCGGCACCCGGTAAGTACCCCCGGCAGCTGGAATCAGTGCCACCTTTTGCTCGCGTTTGCCCGCGATACCCTGGTTGGATCGCCGGTTCTGCAATACCGGTTGATCCGGGTACTGCTTGATGCCGTCGATTTGCGCCAGCTCCAGCTCGGGCAGTTGAGCCGCGGTCAAACCGTCGGCAACCAGCGTCAGGCTGCGGGTGATGGGTTCGCCGGCGACCAGATTATCGAGGTCAGACTGCCAGGCTTCGCGTAGTTCGAGTCCCGAAGCCGGCAGCCAATAGGAACCAGCGAATTCGGGCGGAATCGGTTCGACATCGATAAACACGGGCTGCGAGCGCAGGCGCTTGATTTCACCGCCGGTTCGAAACGGGTCGAAGGTCGAGCTCGAGCGCAACCGCACCTCCGCCATCACCGGATCTATGCCCAGTCGGCCGGGTTGTTGCGGAAACAGCGCAAACTGTTTTTCGAGCACGAGGTAGGATTTATCGGCAATGCGCGTCTGGTACTGACGTTCGTCACCTAGCGGTTCGATGACGACATCCAGGTTATCGGTCGAGATATCTCCGAAACTGTAGGCGGAGACATTGGTAGCGCTCAGCAGTCGCAGCGTCACGATAACCTGGCTTTGCACGTAAGCTTCCGGGTTATCGACCAGCAGCTCGAGCACCAGTTGATCATGCGGCACCGACGCCAGGCTTGACGGCAGCACCGTTATCTGGAAAGGCTTGCTGCGCTCCTTGTCAAAACGAATCGCCGGAATCATGTATTCACCGACCTGCTTGGCCATCAGCTGCAGGGTCCACTTGACGCTGCGCTGGTACTCGCCGTTGATGATGCTGATGCTGTTACTGCGATTGTTGGAGAGGATCAGGAAGTGCTGCTGCAGGGTGGAAAAGTCAGGTTCACGATCAGGGCTGTGATCGAGTGAAAACACCAGCTGGAACGATTCGTTTACCTGCACCGGGTTGCGATCAATGTTGACCTCGACTTCGGCCATGGCCTGCTGCACAGCAGCGAGTATCAGCAATACCAGTACCCCGACTATTTTTGTGAAGAATCGTGTCACCAGGATTGTGCCTCCGCGTCGACACCGCCGCGCTTGCGGTATTGATATATGAACTTGCGTCGCAGTAAACCGCCCGGGTCATCCGGAATTTTGCGCAGCCATTGCTCGGCGGCCTGCTCGGACATCTGTTGATCGAGATCAGCCAGCTTTTCACTGTTGGCGGCTTGCGAATCCTGGTCACTCGACTGTTCCTGTGCTGCCGACTGTTGCTGCTGTGCTTCATCCGCTGACGGTTGTTGTTGCGCCTGCTGCTGGCTTTCATCCTGCTCGCCGCTTTGCGCCTGCTGCTGGCCGGCTTGCGCCGACTGCTCGGTCTCGCCTGGTTGCGATTCGCCCTGGCCCGACTGCGACTGCTGCTGATCTCCCTGCTGCGATTGCTGCTGGTCTCCCTGCTGCTCACCCTGTTGTTGTTCAGGCTGTTGCTGCTGCAGCCATTCTTCGATTGCCTGCTTGTTGTAAAGCGCATCTTCATGACCCGGATTTTGCTGCAGCAGCTTGTCATAGGCAGCAAGAGCATCGTCGAAACGGCCCAGCTTCGCCAGCGCGTTGGCGCGATTGTAGGCGGCGGTTTGGTCATCGATCTGTTCCCAGGTGCTCAGTGCCGAGGCGTAATCACCTGCGCGATAGTTTGACGAGGCCTTCCAGTCCGGGTTATCAAACAACTCGGCCGCGGCCGCGTGTTCACCCTGTTCAAACAGGCGGCTGGCACGTTGATCATCGTTCTGCCACCAGCTCTGCCAGTCGAGCGCCTGCGCGTCAGGCGGCACCACCAGGATGCAAAGCGGAAACAGCCAAATCAATCCGCGACGAAACACGAGCGCGGCGAACGGTAACGCAAACAGCACCAGCAGCGGACCGAGCTCACGCCACAGGTCGGCCGATTGATCGCTCAAACGAGCCTCGCGATCGTCAATCGACGACTCCATCATGTAGGCAAGCGTGTTGATATCGATATCACCGGCGCTGAGCGTCGCATAAACACCATTCCCGATTTGCGCGACACGGCGTAAATTGTCCTCCTGCAAGCTGGAAATCACGATCGCGCCCTCGCGATCCTTGAGAAAGCCGCCGTTTTTTAACGGTATCGGCCCACCCTCCTCGGTACCGATCACGAGCACCGATACGCGCTGTCCCGGCTTGCTGTCCAGCAGGTCTTCAACCCGGCTCAGTTCCAGGTCGCTGAGCCCATCGCTGACCAGCAGCACGTCACCGCGCGCAATCCCGCTGTTCTCGAACAGCTCCACTGCCAGCGCGAGCGCACGGTCGGCACGCGTGCCCTGTGCCGGCATCAACCCGGTTTCGAGATCCGGCAGAAGTGCCAGGATCGTATCCACGTCGGTGGTCAACGGGGTGACGGCAAAGGCATCCGCGGCATAGACGACGAGCGCGGTCTGGCCTTCGTTTCTCAGGTTCAGAATATCCGCAATCTTGTGGCGCGCGCGCGCCAGGCGACTCGGTTTGATATCGGTGGCATCCATCGAGCGTGACATATCGAGCGCGATTACCAGCGCCGTCTCCTTGTAATACACCGGCTGTGGCAGTTTCTCCCAGGTCGGGCCGGCGAGCGCGATAATGGCCATCAACGCGACAGCCGCAGGAATCCACAGCATCCAGTTGCGGCGCTCCCGCTCTCCGCCACTGAGCAGGAATGGCAACAGGCGTTCATCGATCACGCCACGCCAGCTTCCACTTTCGAAGCGACGCAGCACCAGCAGCCACAACACCATGGCCAGCGGAACTAGCAGCAGCAACCATGCCGGTCGTAAAAAGTGAAACTGATCGATCACCAGCGCCTCCACAGGCGCGGCAGCACCAGCAGCGTTGTCAGTAGCAGCGTCAGGGCCAGTGGCCATACGAACAGTGCCTTGACCGGGCGCAGGCTCTGGGTATCACCTGGCAGCGGCTCGAGCTCATCGAGCAGGTCATATATTTTTGCGAGTTCCTCGGTGTCGCGCGCGCGGAAGTAACGCCCGCCGCTCAGATCCGCGATCGCACGCAGCGTCTTTTCATCGAGTTGCGCCGAAGGATTGACGCGACGCAAACCGAACCACGTGGATTCGATCTGCTCATCGGCGCCGATGCCAATGGTATAAATCCTGAGCCCGCGCTGCGCGGCCAGTTGCGCGGCCTTCAGCGGCGTGACCTCGCCCGCGGTATTGGCACCATCGGTCATTAATATCAGGACCCTCGAATTTTCCGACTCCAGGTCCAGGCGCTTGATCGCAAGCCCTATTGCGTCACCGATCGCGGTGCGCTCACCGGCGAGACCAATCGCCGACTCCTGCAGCAGTCGATTAACCGTCTTGCTGTCAAAAGTCAGCGGAGTTTGCAGGTAAGCCTGGGTACCGAACAGGATCAGGCCGAGTCGATCCCCGCGGCGGCGCTCGATGAACTGGCTGGCAACGCGCTTGGTGGCATGCAGTCGATTCACCTGCTTGCCCTCGATTTTAAAATCGGCAGTGCGCATGCTGTCCGATAAATCGACCGCCAGCATCAGGTCTCGCCCGCTAATCGGAATCGCGATGGACTCACCGAGCCACTGTGGTCGGCTCGCCGCAAACACCAGCAGCAACCAGGCGAGTAAACTCACGAGCTGGCGCCAGCGGTGGGGTTTACGGCTCGCCGCAAACACCAGCAGCACCCAGGCGAGAAAACTCAGGACCTGGCGCCAGCGGTGGGGTTTGACATCCTCCACCTGCGCACCACCAAGCTGAAAATCCTCGATCATCGGCACCCGCAACGCCGCCTCCTGTTGCAGCCTGCGCGCCGGCAGCAGGAAGTAAACCAGTAGCGGCAGGGGTATCAGCAACAGCACCAGCGGCGATTCAATCTGAAACATGCGCCTCCCCCCGGGGCAGTGCGCGAATCCAGCGCTCACAGGCCTGCAACAGCTTGTCGATGTCGCTATCACTATCACGTTGGTAACGCCGATGACCGAGTAATTCCAACTGCGCCCGGCTGAAGCTCTCGCTGGCTGCCAGCGCCTGCAGCTGGTTTACCCAGGCGTCACCCGTGGAGGCTGCAAATCCATCGCGTCCGCGGTAGGCGATCAGCGTCCTGCGCAGCAGCGCCGAGGTGTCCCTGACCACGTCATTTTCAGGCTGGCCGGCGGCGAAACGCCGACGAATCGTATTCAGTTCCTGCAGGCACAGGCGGTTTACCGGTTTATGCCGAAGACGCCGAATCAACCAGGGTATCATTACTGCCAGAACCAGCAGCAGCGCAAGCGCGACCCACCAGCCCGGCGCGGGAGGCCACCATAAACTGGCATCCGGCAGGTGAATGTCTCTCAGTTCCAGTTCGTTCATCGTCCCTGCAGCCCCAGGCCGGTCTTCAACTCGGTCAGCATATCGTCATCGGTGGCAATATCGATCAGGTACAAACCCAGTTCGTTGCAAAGACGCTCCAGCGCCTGCTGGTGCTGGTCATATCTTTCGCGGTAACGCTGTCGGAGTTTATTGCTTGCGGTATTGATATCGATGCTGCTGCTGCCATCGGTCACGCGGTAGTAACCCGGCGGTGGCAGTACGCGCTCGAAGGAGTCATAGGTGTGTATCATGACCACGTCGTTATGGCGCGACAGTTCAACCAGCTGGCCCCGGCAATCGGCATCGAGGAAGCGGAAATCACTGAACAGGATAACGAGGCTGCCCGGACGCGTTACCTGGCGCAAGCGCGTCAGCGCCTTGACCCCGGCCTTGTGTTCCGGTTCGCTGTCATCGGCCATGTCCCAGGCGCGGTGTGCGACCAGCTGCTGGATAAACTGCAGCGCGCTGCGTTTACCCCGGGTAGGACGGAACTCGATATGCTGCTGTTCGGAAAACACCAGGTAGCCAAGCCGGTCGCCATGCTGCACGCTGCTCCAGGCCAACAGTGCCGCGAGCTTTGATGCCAGCACGGATTTGAAGCAGTTGCGAGTGCCGAAAAACATTGAGCGCGACAGATCGAGCCACAGCAACACGGGCCGTTCGCGCTCTTCGCGATAGATCTTGGTATGGGTAAGGCCGCTGCGCGCGGTGACGCGCCAGTCGATGGCGCGAATATCGTCTCCGGGTTGATAAGGGCGCGATTCATGGTATTCCATGCCACGCCCGCGAAACGCGGACAGGTGACCACCTACCATTTGCGCCTTGACCGAGTTTGATATCAACGGCAGGCTGCGCGCATCCCGGTTCAAACCGATCAGCGTCGACAGTTTTACCCGGACTATGTCATCCCCTGTTTCCATGGCTTACCTGCTAGAGCACTAAGGCACGGCAACCCGGGCCAGCACGGCATCGATGCAGCTATCGGCAGTCTTGCCTTCGGCCTCGGCTTCAAAACTCAAAATGATTCGGTGACGCAGCACGTCGGGTGCGATCAGCTGGATATCCTCGGGCACAACATAATCGCGGTTATTGAGCCATGCGTAAGCGCGTGCGCAGCGGTCCAGCGCCATGGTCGCGCGCGGGCTGGCACCGTGCTGAATCCAGCCGGCCAGTTCATCGCCGTAACGCTCGGCACTGCGCGTCGCCAGCACGATTTCAATAATGTAATCCTCGAGGCTGCTGTCGAGATGTATGTCGAGCACGGCATCGCGCGCCTCGAGCAGGCTTTGCTGGCTGATCACCGCGCCCGGCGCGGGTTCGTTAGCGGCCTGCGAACGTGCCTCGCTGCGAGTCAGGGCCAGGATTGCTTTTTCGTCCTCGCCGGAAGGATAGCCGACGCGTACGTGCATCAGGAAACGATCGAGCTGCGCCTCGGGCAACGGGTAGGTTCCCTCCTGCTCGAGCGGATTTTGCGTCGCCATGACCAGGAAGATCCGCGGTAACGGGTAAGTTTCGGTGCCGACGGTAATCTGGCGTTCGGCCATGGCTTCGAGCAATGCCGACTGTACCTTGGCGGGCGCTCGGTTGATTTCATCGGCAAGAATCAGGTTGTGAAACAGCGGTCCGCGCTGGAACTTGAAACTGCCGTCCTGCGGCCGGTAGATCTCGGTACCGGTCAGGTCTGCCGGCAGCAGGTCAGGCGTGAACTGGACGCGGTGAAAATCACCCTCGATGCCATCGCCGAGAACCTTGATGGCGCGCGTCTTGGCCAGCCCGGGCGCACCTTCGACCAGTAAATGACCATCGGCAAGTATCGCGATCAGCAGGCGTTCGATGAGCCCCTGCTGACCAATGATCTTGGCGCTCACGGCCTGCCTTAAATTGATAATTTCCTGCTGTGACAAGTCTTAACCTCTCAACCAGAACAAAATTAATGGATACAGCGAAGTATGCGCGTTTTAGAGTCCCTCTTGGGGAGAAAAGTTTAACTGATTCGACCGCGATTAAGGAAGCAGATGACCGGTCTTGATCCAGATCACCGTCTCTTCCTCTACGTAGGGACAATGCTCGCTGTTGTGCGGGTTGCGCATCCAGGTGCCGGCGGGATAGCGGCCGTACTCGTCAAGCATGGCCCCGGAGAGCACGAAGACTTCCTCCCCGCCATAGTGGCGATGCGTGCGCAGGCGCGTACTGGCCGGCCACTTGATCAGGAACACCGACTCCTGTTCATAATCGTGTAGCGGCATAATTTCGAGTTTTGATTCGCCCGGCATCCAGGCGGTGCTGTTGGTGTCGATACGCAGCGTGGTGTCGTCCGCGGGATCAAACTGGTCGAGCTTGACCAGCAGCACGCAACCGGTGTCACTGTGCGGCGAGTGTTTCGAACCCGGTGGATTACGCAGATAGGTGCCGGCGGGGTAGTCGCCGTGCTCGTCCGAAAACACGCCTTCGAGCACGAAGATCTCTTCTCCCAGCGGATGCGGGTGCGACGAGAAACGGGAACCGGCATCGTAACGCACCACGCTGGTGGTGTGTCCGTGCTCGGCGGCCTCGCGTGCGAGCGGTTTGCGCCACACCCCGGCCATCGGGCTCGCCTCCCATTCCATCTCGTTGGTATCGACGACGACCGCCTGGTCAAATTGCATGTTCAACATAGCTGAAAATTTACTCATTCGGCGATTAACATTCAATCGACAATGACACATTTCCTACTAAGATGGGTACATAACGAGGAAATTAAATGACAACAGTTTTGGATAAGAACGGGATCCAGCGCCTGCTCCAGTCAAGTACCCCGGTGCTGATCCTCGAAACCCACGAGGAGCGTCGCGCGATTACCCTGCTCAAAAATATTTCGATATCGATGGGCTTGCCGGTCTCTACCTGGTCGGTCGCGAGCGGCATGCAGCGTATGGATTTCAATCTCGAAACGGGACGCGATCTCAAGAAGCCGGACGAGGCGCTGGCCTATATGAAGTCGGCCGGATTCGACAGCATTTATATTCTGCTCGACTTCCACCCCTTCCTGAAGGATCCGCTGCATGTGCGCCAGCTGAAGGAATTGGCGATGTCGTTCGACAAGGGACGCAGCAAGATTGTGCTGGTCAGCCATGAAATTGAAACACCGGACGAGTTCAGAAAACTTTCCATCCGCTTCGAACTCGACACCCCGGACGAGACCGAACTGGGAGAGATAGTCCGCGAGGAAGCGATCAATTACACCAACAGCAACCAGGGAAAACAGGTTCAGTTCAACGAAAAGGCGCTTGAATTGCTGATGCGCAATGTCAAGGGGCTGTCGTTCGCCGACGCACGCCGCCTGATTCACGCGGCGATCGCCGACGACGGCGCCATCACCGAAACCGATATCCCCGAGGTGATGCGCTCCAAGTACCGTTTGCTCAATCTCGACGGGGTGCTGTCCTGTGAAGCCGAAACCAGCAGCTTCGCCGAACTCGCGGGCATGAATAAACTGAAGCAATGGCTGATGCAGCGGGAAAAGTTTTTCCATCAATCCGTAAAAATGCCCGGCATGGACAGCCCGAAGGGT
>CALZHS010000232.1 GCA_945787265.1 uncultured Gammaproteobacteria bacterium
TCAGGGTCGGTAACCCCGAGCTCGGTCAGATTGGCGGGGATTCCGAGTGATGCGTTCAGCTCGATGACATAGTTATAGAAACCTTCGAAGCCGCCGGCAATCCCGAGGTAAGCGGCGAGCGCTTCGATGCGGGTTTCGATTGCGGCACGATTGAACTTCAGTACCGGCGCCATGACAACCGCATTAGTCGTACCGTGGTGACTGTTGTAAAACGCACCGATCGGGTGTGACAGCGCGTGTATCGCACCGAGTCCTTTTTGAAAAGCGGTGGCGCCCATCGCGGCGGCCGACATCATGTGGGCACGGGCCTCGATATCGTTGGCATCGGCATAGGCGCGCGGCAGGTACTCCTTGACCAGGCGCATGCCCTCGACCGCGATACCCTGGCTCATCGGGTGGTAATGCGGTGAGCAATAGGCCTCCAGGCAATGCGCAAACGCATCCATGCCCGTACCGGCGGTGATGCCCGCTGGCATTCCGACGGTCAGTTCCGGGTCACAGATAACTACCTCTGCCAGAATCCTGGGGTGGAAGATAATTTTCTTCTCATGGGTTTCCGAGTTGGATAACACGCCTGCGCGGCCCACTTCGGAACCCGTTCCGGCAGTTGTTGGTACTGCGATAATCGGTGCGATCCTGTCGGCATCGGCACGGGTCCACCAGTCACCGACATCTTCATAGTCCCAGACCGGGCGGGTTTGTCCGCACATGAAAGCGACGATCTTGCCGAGATCGAGGCCCGAGCCACCGCCAAATGCGATAACGCCATCGTGCCCGCCGTCGTTATAGGCCTTGAGCCCCTGTGCGAGATTATTTTCATTCGGATTTGGATCGACCTCGGCAAACAGGGCCCGGCCCAGGCCGGCCTGCTCGAGCAGCGCAAGTGTGTTCTGGGTGATGGGTAAATTGGCGAGACCGCGGTCGGTAACCAGCAGCGGCCTGCTGATGCCGGCTGCATTGCAGGCATCGGCAATTTCGCTGATGCGGCCGGCGCCGAAGCGAATCGAAGTTGGATATGACCAGTTTCCGACGAGTTGCATGATTCTATCTCACAGGTAATGGAGTGTCGTTAAGCTCTTTCAAAACCGCGGTTGACTTCGTAATCGGTAACCTTGCTGTTGAAATCTTCCTGCTCCCATTCGGCGGCGCGCACGTAATGATCGACAACATCGGAGCCCATCGCGTCACGCAGCATGTTGGATTTTTTCAATGCCACCGTGGCGTCGGCCAGGGTGCCGGGGATTTCGCGCGCCTTGCGCGCCTGGTAGGCGTCACCCTTGAATTCCTTTTCCAGCTCGAGTTTCTCATCGATGCCGGCGATACCCGCGGCAATCTGTGCGGCGATTGCGAGGTAGGGATTTAAATCACTGCCGCCCACCCGGCATTCGACGCGTACGTTACGCGTACCGTCAGCGACCACGCGATAACCCGCTGTGCGATTGTCGAGCGACCAGATGGCCTTGGTCGGGGCGAAGGTGCCCGCGACGAAACGCTTGTACGAATTGACGTAAGGCGCCAGGAAAAAGGTATTGTCGCTGGCATACTTGAGCAGCCCGGCGAGGTACTGGCGCATCAGCGAAGACATGCCGTAATCGGCAGCGGCATCGAAAAACACGGGATCGCCACCGGTGGAAACCAGCGACTGGTGGATATGGCTGGATGATCCGGCCGCATCGTGACTCCACTTGGCGAGAAAGGTAACCGCGCGGTCATTTAGAAATGCAATCTCCTTAACCGCGTTCTTGACCAGGCAATGGTTGTCGGCCATTTCCAGGGCATCGCTGTAGCAGACATTTATTTCCGCCTGGCCGGGATCGGCCTCACCCTTGGTGTTCTCGACCCGCACACCGGCGCCCTGCAGTCCGTTGCGTATTTTTCGCATCAGGGTTTCTTCCTTGGTGGTCTGGAAAATATGATAGTCCTCGTTATAAGGACTGATAGGAATCATCTCGCGATAAGATTTATCGCGTAATGCTTCGAAGCTTTCGCGAAACACGAAAAACTCGAGCTCGGTGGCAACCGCCGATGCCAGCCCCATGCCCTGTAAGCGATTGATTTGATGCTTTAAAACCGCGCGTGGTGAATGGGGGACCTCGGCATGGGTATGATGATCAAACAGGTCACACATTACCATTGCCGTTCCCTCGAGCCACGGCAGAATTCGCAGCGTTGCCAGGTCGGGCTTCATGATGTAGTCACCGTAACCGGCCGCCCAGCTGGTAGCAGAGTAGCCATCCACGGTGTACATTTCGAGGTCGGTTGCGACCAGGTAGTTACAGCAGTGAGTCTCTTCCCAGGCGCTTTCAAGAAAGAACTCGGCCTGAAAACGCTTACCCATCAAGCGACCCTGCATATCGGGGATGACGGTAATGACGGTATCGATTTGCCCGGAAGCTACCTTTTCCTTGAGCGCCTGCAGCGTGAGATTACCTGGCATAGTATTGTTTCAAAATATTGTGAAAAAAGGGCGTCTGGAACTGGAGTTGACACCGGAATATCGAAGCGGGCATCTTTCCATTATCGTCAGGCACAGTCAAGCGGGACAGGCGGGGTTGCCGGTCCGCGAAGCAGTTTGAAACAAAGCGGTTAGTGCTTGGTAGAACTGAAAATATTACGGAAGGTCTGGATAAAGGAATTGTCGAGCTGCTTTTGGCGCTCATAGGCCTCGCGTTCCAGCTTCGCCCGCAGGGTTTGACGCCGGCGTTCTATGCGATCCCGGTGTTCTGAACGGTCGTCACCACCAATGGCGCAGCTGGCCACCTGGGTGTAAGTAATTGGCAGGCTGGTGTCGGTATTATCCATCTTATCGATTCCATTATCGGTGGTATCGTCGTTCATCTATTCTCCTACTCTAAACAGCGATAGGTTCTTCAGAAACAGCATAAGAGTCTAACTGCTCGCCGTGTGATTTCCGTGCACCGTGGCACATTTTTTGTGATTTTGACCCAAATTCCCGGTCAACAGGGTGGGTTTCGTAGCCGTGATGCGGCCTAAGCCCGGGGCAGATTTAGAAAAATTGCTTTAATTTCGGTATCAAAACGCGATACCGGCTTGCCGATATGCTGCACCAGTGCCAGCTGGCGAGTGTCGACAGGATTGCCAAACGGGACCTGGACCAGTTTTTCGGGATCCAGTATGGCATGCAGGCGCTGCGGTACGATCGAAACGCCGAAACCGTCTGCAACCAGGTTTTCGATTGCCTCCAGGGAGTCGATCTCGATTGATTCGATCAAATGAAGGCCACGCTGCTGTAACCTGGCCGCGATATGCTGACCGACCCAGGTGCTCTTGTTAAAGGCGATGTAGGGCAACGAACGCAGCAGCTCGGTATCGGACTCGGATTTGGCGTTGGCCGGGGCGATGACGCAGTAAGGCTCCGAGGCGATAGCGGTAATTTCGAGTTCCGCGATTTCAATGGCCGGGGCAGTCAACAGGGCGTAGTCCAGTTCGCGGCGCGCTACCGCGGACGCAAGTTCCCCGGAAAGCCCCGATTTGACGCTAACCTGCAATTCAGGAAACTGTTGACGCAAAGCCTCGAGTACTCTCGGTAGCAGGTTGTGAACACAGGTCGGGATGAAGCCGATGGATACCGAGCCCGAGGTTTTGGCGCCGCTGGCCTCGAGCCTGATGTTTTCGATTTTATCGATGACCTCGCCGGCAAGTCTGGCAATACGCACGCCCTCGGCGGTTAACGCAACTGGCCTGCTGCTGCGATCGAACAGTTCCGCACCCAGCGTTGCCTCCAGCTGGCTCATCTGCACGCTGATCGCGGCCTGGCTCAAACCGATGCGGTTGCCGGCCGCGGCGAAACTGCCACTGTCCAGGATGGTTGCGAGCGAGCGCAGCTGTCGTAAGTTCATGGTCAGGCAATAACTTAAATAAAATTTAAGTATATATTAGTTTAATTTCAATTTTATTAGTTTTATTTAAGTAATATCATGCCGTGATGACAGAGTCGGTACTAGATGTAATTACGGTTCGCGTATGGCGCGGTAACGCGCGGCAAGGCGATTTCGAGGATTTCCAGGTCCCGCAGCAACCCAGCCAAACCATACTCGACGTGGTCACGTGGATACAGCGTCACCTCGATGCCAGTCTCAGCTATCGCTTTGCCTGTCGGGTCGGTATGTGCGGTTCCTGCGCGATGATGGTAAACGGTATTCCACGCTGGACCTGCCGTACCCATGTCAACAAGGTGATGCAGGACAAGCGCCTCAGCATCGAGCCGTTGCGCAACCTGCCGGTGATCAAGGACCTCGTCTGCGACATGAGCGAGTTTTTCGAAAAATGGAAACGCGCCGAGGGTCATTTCAGCGGCAAGGATTCGCGCACACAACGCCGGCAGACAGTGCACGCCAGGCGGCCGATGCCGCGATTGAATGTATCAACTGTGCGATCTGTTACGCCGCCTGCGATGTGGTCGCCTGGAATTCGGAATACCTCGGTCCCGCGGCGCTGAACCGGGCCTGGAGCCTGCAGAACGACAGCCGTGACGGCAGGCAGGCAGAAAGATTGCAGGCGGTTTCATCGACCGGGGGATGCCTGCAGTGTCATTCGCAGGCAGGCTGTGCGACTTACTGCCCCAACGAGCTCAATCCAACCGCCTCGATCGCCGGTTTGAAACGGCTGGCCACGGTTGGCTTCCTGCAAAAGAAATACCGGGATCGTCATGGTTGAGCTGCGACTCTACCTGGCCCAGCGCATCAGCGCGGCAATCATGGCGCCGCTGGTACTGCTGCATCTCGGCGTCATGATTTACGCGATTCAGGGTGGACTGTCGGCAGACGAAATCCTGGCGCGCACGCGCGGCAGCCTGTTGTGGGGCGGAACCTATGGCCTGTTTGTGCTTGCGGCGTCGGTGCACGCGGCGATCGGCTTGCGCAATATCATGCGCGAGTGGTGGCAAATGACCGGGCCGTTACTCAACGTCCTGAGCTGGATTTTTGCTGTGAGTTTGCTGGCCGCCGGGCTGCGCGCGGTGGCTGCGGTGGTCGGGACAGCATGAAGCCGCACCGCGCACAGCCGCTGTATCTCGCGTTTCTGCTGCATCGCCTGTCCGGGCTCGGGCTGGCGCTGTTTCTGCCGTTCCACTTTTACGTGCTCGGCCTCGCGCTCGAGGGAAGCGCGGCGCTGGACCGGGCGCTGAACTGGACCGCGGTGCCGATGTTCAAGATTGCCGAGTTCGGGCTGGTATTCCTGCTCGCGGTGCACTTTTTCGGCGGGCTGCGCCTGCTGGCGCTCGAAAACCTGCCCTGGACTGACCGCCACAAGAATTACGCGGCGGCTGCAGTGGCGGCGTCATTCTTTGTCGCCTGCGGTTTCCTGCTGCGGGCCTTCTGAATGACTTACCAAACGCTCAAGACCGACGTATTAATCCTGGGTAGCGGGGGTGCCGGCCTGTTCGCCGCACTGCATGCCAAACAGGCGCACCCGGATCTTGATGTCACGATTGCGATCAAGGGCCTGCTCGGCAAATGCGGCTGCACGCGCATGGTACAGGGTGGCTATAACGTGGCGCTGAGCCCGGGTGACT
>CALZHS010000233.1 GCA_945787265.1 uncultured Gammaproteobacteria bacterium
CCTGAACCCCGGCACCCAGAATAGCCGCTCGGCGACTGTTTGCACGCGCCAGGTACTTGGCCGCGACCGCGCCCGCGGCGGCCGTACGAATATCTGTCAGGTAGCCATTATCGAGTAATAGTGCCTCGACCATACCGGTGCGCGTGCTAAATAAAACCATGAGTCCGTTGACGCTGGGGAGACCGAGTTCCGGATTATCGAAAAATCCCGGACTGATCTTGATCGCCAGGCTATCTACACCCGGGATGTAAGCCGTCTTGACGTCGATCTCGCCGTTATTTTCAACGATATCCAGTCGCATGATCGGAGGCATGACAACCGACTTGGTGGCAAGTGCGTGGAATGCGTTTTCCACGCATTCCACGGCAGCCAGGTCCAGCCGAATCTGGCTGCGAAGTTCGGCCTCGGTAAGAATCTTGATATCCGCCACTAGCGTTCGTATGCCTCCTGGTTAATGATTTTGCGATGGAGCTCCATGTCTATATTTTTTCCGCTTAACAAGACAATGGTCTTTGTGCCCGGAGTGACCTTGCCGGTCAGCAGAGCCGCTATTCCGACCGCACCGCCGCCCTCGAGAATCACCTGTTCCTCGAAATAGGCATGCCGAATCCCGGCCGCAATTTCATCCTCGGTCAGCAGTATGATCTCGTCGACATAGTCGCGCACCATATCGAACGTCAGCTCATTGTCGAGGCCTATGCCGCCGCCGAGTGAATCGGCAAGCGTGGGCAACTCTTCGACTTCAATCGGTTTTCCGGCATGTTGCGATGCCGCCATCGCGCAGCCACGTTCCATCGAAATACCGACAATACGCACATTCGGCTTTTGCGACTTGAGCGCGAGCGCAATTCCGGAAACCAGGCCACCACCGGAGATTTGCACCAGCACGGTATCGACGTCGGGTACCTGTTCCAGCATTTCGAGGCCAAGCGTGCCCTGTCCGGCGATGACATGGGGATGGTCGAAGGGTGGAATCATGGTATAGCCTTCCTCGTCTACCAGGCGCCTGGCTTCGACCTCGGCTTCGTCCTGGGACTTGCCGATGATCCGGGTCTCGGCACCCAGTGCGCGAATCGCTTTGAGCTTGTTTTCAGGCACCAGTTCGGACATGCAAATGATACAGGGCACGCCAGCCTGCCGTGCGGAGTAGGCGAGTGCACGGCCGTGATTCCCCGTCGACACGGCGGTTACCCCGGTGGTTTCGGGGTCGAGCTGCAGCACCGAGTTCATCGCCCCACGCAGTTTAAACGCGCCGGTGGTTTGCAGGTACTCGTGCGCCAGCAGTATCTCACAGGAAAACTGCTCGGAAAGTGATGGCGAGCTGGTAATCCGCAGCGGGATAATGTGCGGGCCGATGCGCGTGCGCGCGGCCTGGATATCCTCGAGTTGTATCGGGGTACTCATGAATCCTGGCAATGCTGGTGCAGGATGCGGGCGCACATCAGGTCAAGGTGGCCGCCGCCACCGTTTTTAAAAACGGTAATTTCATCGTCGGATTGACGTCCGGTGTGACGCTGCTGGCACAGGTCGGACAGGTCGGCGAGCACGTCGGATTCACTGATCGCGCCGCTGCCCAGCGGAATCATCAGTTCGCCGATGTGATGTATCGTGGTTTCGCGGGCGTCGACAAACAGGCTGCCACGTTGCAGGCATTGGTCATCGGCTTCGCGCATATCGGCCGTATAGGCGCCGATCAAATCAACATGGGCACCCGGCTTAAGCCATTCGCCGTGCAGGATTGGCTGTTCGCATCCAATTGCAGAACAGATCAGGTCGGCGCTGGCGGCGCTTGTCTCTATATCAGTCACGGGCGTGAAGCTGACGTCGGGAATCCGTGTGGAAAGCCTGGCGCAGAGATCCTCGGCCTTGTCAGCGGTTCGATTCCAGATATGCACTGTTTTCAACGAGGGCCGTATTTCGCAGTGCGCCGCTACCAGGTGAGGCGCCATCTGGCCGGCGCCGATCATCAGCATTGATTCAATATTTTCACGCGACAGCAAGCGGCTGCCGAGTGCCGAATCAGAAGCCGTCTTTAGCCAGGTCAGGGCGGTACCGTCGAGGCAGGCAATCGGTGTCCCGTTTGCGCCTTCGAATAAAATATAGACCGCCTGAATCGACGGCCAGGTGCGCTTCAGGTTGTTACGTGGAAATACTGTGATCACTTTTGCACCGACCGCTTTTTCAGGCTGCCATCCGGTGCGAATGAAAAAATGACTGACATTGCTGTTTGCGTCCGTTGATTCCATCAGCATTTCGTCAACCAGTCCGATCGGTTCGCGGTGCATCGCGGCCAGTTCATCGACCAGCGTCGTGAACGAGGCAGCATTCAGGATCTTTTCGGCGTCGAGCATTAGCATGCTTCGGTTCCCCACGGGCGCAACAGGTTGTAGACTGGGATTTTTGCCAGGCGGTCTCGAGTGTACTGAAATCGCGCTGGCTTTAACAATTCAAATTTTATGGAGACAGTGTGGCCGAGATAATAAATGAATTGGGCCAACCTGTTGGATTCCCGGTTCCCGACTGGCAAGCCTGCGAGCATCCGCGCGGTGCGATTATGGACGGCCGCCTGTGTAGCCTGGTACCCGTCGAAATCGATTTGCATGCGAACGATCTGTTTACCGCTTTTAGTCGAGACAAAGATCAGCGCAACTGGACTTACCTCCCGTATGGGCCGTTTGCCAACGAGGAAGATTTTCGTTCCTGGATATTTTCTAACTGTATGAGTGACGATCCCTGCTTCTTCAGTGTCATTGACCTGGCAACCGGTAAGGCGGTCGGTGTCGCCAGCTACCTGCGCATTGAGCCCGGGGTAGGCGTCATTGAAGTGGGTCATATCCATTTTTCACCCATTATGCAGGGCAGGCCGATTTCGACCGAGGCGATGTTCCTGATGATGCGCCAGGTGTTCGATGTCTGGGGTTACCGGCGTTACGAATGGAAATGTGACGCGTTGAACGCGCCTTCTTGCGCCGCTGCGCAACGCTTGGGTTTCATGTTCGAAGGTATTTTCCGCCAGGCTACTATTTACAAGCAACGCAATCGCGATACCGCCTGGTTTTCGATACTGGATCGTGAATGGCCAACCGCGAAGGCTGTTTTCGAGCAATGGCTGAACGCTGACAACTTCGATGCGGATGGCGGTCAGAAAACCAGCCTTTCGCATTCGATGCAGCAGGCCCTGGCGGGCTTGCGTTAAAGTTCCGCGGCGCGCAAGGTTTCGACCAGCGTTTTGCAGTCGAGCAGCTTGCGTAAGCTGCGGCGGATCTCGATCCAGCGATATCGAATCGAATTCTTTACGATGGATTCGTCGAGCTCTTTTAACTCATCGGCAATGGGGGCCCAGTAGAATAATGCCTCGGGGCTCTGGCTGAACACAGTATCGTCGTCGTGTTCCAGTTTCCAGTCGCAGGTGGTAATTCGCTGGACAACTTTTTCCCTGGCGGGTGCGAAGTCTGCGCCGGCCTCATCGGGCTCGCCGATCTCGTCAAGTACTTGTTTAAGCGCTGCCTCCATCAACTCCTTTAGATCGGACTCGTCAATCTCTCCCGACTGGTACAGATGGTGACCGGTGAAGACGCTGAGGTCCGAAAGGCAAGCCAGCCAGATATGCCACTTGGCGATATTGATTGACGTCAGAATGTCAGGATTTTCGAACATTTCCGGGAAACGGGTGCCGGCGCGGGTGCGCAGGTATCCGTATAAAGATGTCTGTGCAACGTGGCTCGCACGTGTGTTGAGAAAAGTCGCGAGTGATTCCCGGTCTTTTACGAGTTCTGCTTTGCTGTGTTTACCGATGCCGACATAGTCACCCACCATCTGCCAGTAGCTGCGGGTAAAAAGAGGGTTGACAAAGGATTTGACGGTTTCGAGCGATTTCAATTAATTTGATCTAATTTGTTACCAAATGTAACAGGATTTTGTTTATGCTAGAAAAATTTGCACCAAATTGGCGTAACTAAGCGCTAATACTAGGGTTTTTATCTGGCAAATACCATGATTTCTGGGCATATTAGCGTTGCTATAGAAAAATAAAGCGTACGCACGACCAAACGTTAACGTAGTTTTAACCTGACTAAAATTAGGGGGACATAATGGATACATCCAAACGGGCTGAGCATTGGCCCAGAACAAAATCGCTGATGATCGTTACGCTCACCATCTGGTTTATCTTTTCATTTGTCGTTCACTGGTTCGCTTCAAGCCTCAACGCGGTAACATTTTTTGGATGGCCTTTGGGCTTCTACATGGCCGCGCAGGGTTCTGAAATCGTATTCGTGATCACGTTGTTCTGGTTCGTCAAGGCCCAGGACAGAATCGACCGCGACT
>CALZHS010000234.1 GCA_945787265.1 uncultured Gammaproteobacteria bacterium
ATCAACTTACGAGTTTTTAAGAGTTGATATGAGCGCAAGGGCTGCCGCGCTTGGCGGAAGCTTTGTTTCAAATCATGATGATGTGGATGTAATTTTTTACAATCCTGCTGGCAGAACGAATTTCGATTTCGTTGGCACGAACCCTGTTCCCTGTGCTTATCGTCGCAGGCATCAGCAGTATTATTTACTGGTATCTAAGCGAGCAGCAGGGCCAGGGAGACCTGCGTCCCTATGCACTGATCCAGTTCCTGCCAGCGCTCCTGTGTCCGTTGATTCTGTTGCTTTTCAAATCACGCTACACGCGCGGCAACGATATCTGGTGGTTTCTTGCCTGGTATCTGCTAGCCAAGATTTGCGAGGCCCTTGATGCCGAATTACTAAACTGGTTGGGGGTACTTAGTGGTCACAGCCTGAAGCACATAGCGGCAAGTATCGGCTGCCTGGTCTTTCTGCGACACCTGCGTTTGAGAAGGGTGATAAACCAGTGAAAAAAATCATGGTCAGTGCCTGTTTGCTCGGCAATCCGGTGCGTTACGATGGCAGGTCGAAATTGCTGGAAAATCCAGCGCTCGAAGCACTCATGACGCAACAGCGAGTTATCAGCTTTTGTCCCGAGGTTGCCGGCGGCTTACCGGTACCCCGCCCTGCAGCTGAAATAAATGGCGGTGATGGTCATGACGTAGTCACCGAACGGGCCCGCGTTTGTACTGAGGCCGAAGAGGATGTCACCGATTATTTTGTTGCCGGTGCGCGCCGGGCGCTGGCACTTTGTCGCGAACACGATATCGATGTTGCAATACTGACCGAGTCCAGCCCGTCCTGCGGCAGCAGCCAGGTTTACGACGGCAGCTTCAGCCGCAACGCGGTTGCGGGAAGCGGGGTCACCACGGCGCTTCTCCGACAGCATGGCATCCGGGTTTTCAACCAGTTTCAGCTCGAGGCGGCCTGCAGGTACCTGGAAAGCAGCGAACGCGAGCGTGAGCAGTAACGCCAGAATTCACGCAATTTTGATTTACTCGGGTAGGTTCTTGATTCAGAATTAACCGTTAACGATCTCGCCCCTGGAGCAAGTCATTGGCTACCCCGGATCAAAACAATGTCCCGATCATCGACTTCATTCTGAACCTGTTTGCCCAACGTGGCGCCCGCGAGTACATGGGTGAGACCGTCACGATGTCGCAACACATGGAACAAAGCGCGGCCTGTGCCGTTGCCGATGATGCCCCGAACAGCCTCGTCGTCGCCGCACTGCTGCACGACATAGGACACTTTATCGGCGAACATCCGATAGAGGCCCTCGAAAACGGCATCGACAATAATCACGAGGAAGCCGGGGCAGCCTATCTCGCACCCTTCTTCCCAGCATCGGTCACGGAGCCGATACGTTTGCACGTGGCCGCCAAGCGCTACCTGTGCGCAACCGACGCCGGCTACCTTGGTCAGTTATCGGACGCCTCGATCAATTCGCTCAACGTCCAGGGTGGTCCGATGAGTCCTGCAGAGATTGAAACCTTTGAAGCCAATCCGTTCCACAAGGATGCCGTACAGCTTCGACTCTACGATGACGATGGCAAGGTCGCGGGCCTGGAGATCAAGCCGGTGACCGAGTATCGCAGCAGGCTCGAGTCATTGCTATCAGGCTGAAATGAACCAGGTCAAGTCCCTTTCCTACAAAGCCGACGAACTGGCGATCGTCTGGGAAGACACCAGTGAGAGTCGGCTGCAGGCGATCTGGTTACGCGATCACTGCCAGATGCCGAGCAGCCGCAACCCGGATAACGGTCAGCGCCTGCTGAATATAACCGACATACCGCAGGATCTTGCAATAGAGACTGTGACGCTCGAAGACAGGCGTTTAATCGTGCGCTTCGCGCCCGACGGTCACCGCTCCGAGTTTGACCTCGACTGGCTATACGACAACTGTTACTGCCTGAATCGACAAAGCGATGATCGCAGCGAGGTGAGTAAAATTCTCTGGTCGGGTACATCATTCGAACAGGGTTTACCGCGCTACTCTTACACCAATTTTTGCGAACAGCCCAAAAGCAGGCTCGCGGCACTGCAGGTCGTCAGTGACTACGGATTCGTGCTGCTTGACGGGGTACCCCGTAAACCGGGCCAGCTGCTCAAGGTTATTGAACAGTTCGGCTACGTGCGTGAGACCAATTACGGTCCATTTTTCGAAGTGCGCACCAGGGTCGATCCCAGCAACCTTGCCTATACCAACCTGGGGCTTGGCTGCCATCTAGACAATCCCTACCGCGACCCGGTACCGGGCTTGCAGCTTCTACATTGCCTCGAGTCTTCAACCGAGGGTGGCGAGTCAATCCTGCAGGATGGTTTCATGGCGGCGAAAATTCTGCGTGAAGAGGATTCGGATCATTTTGGCTTGCTGAGTCAAAACTGGGTCAGCTTTCGTTTTCGCGACAGCAACGCAGACCTGCAGGCCAGGGGACCGCTGATCGAGGTTAACGACCTCGACGAGGTTATCAAGCTGCGTTTTAACAACCGCTCGATCGATACCCTCCGATTGCCGCCAGCGGTCATGCGGCGGTTCTACCCGGCCTACCGACACTTCGCTGAAATTCTTGAACGCGAGCAGCAACAAATTGTTTTCAAGCTTCAACCCGGTGAACTGATCCTGTTCGACAACACGCGTATCCTGCACGCGCGCAAAGCCTATTCAGCTGGTGGAACCCGGCATTTGCAGGGTGCCTACAGCGACCTCGATGGTCTCTACAGCAGCTTGCGCAAGCTTAATGAAGGCTCATGAAATACCGCGGGATTGTCTTCGACAAGGACGGTACGCTGCTTGATTTCAACCGCACCTGGCTCCCGGTTTATCGTTACGCCGCCAGGGAATTCGCCGACGGTGACGCTGTTCTCGAGGACCTGTTACTCACGCAACATGGCTTTGAACCCGGGCTCAATCGTTTTCTCGGCGGCAGCCTGCTGGCGGCCGGTAATAATCGACAGATTGCCAACGCCTGGGCCGATCAAATCAATAAACCCGACCAGGTGGAACATATCAGCTCTCGCCTGCACGAAATCTTTCACCACCAGGGGAGTTTACATGCAACCCCGGTTAAGCATCTTGCCAACACGCTGAGGCAATTAAAGCAATCCGGCAAAAAGCTCGGCGTGGCCACTGCCGATAGCCACCAGGGTATTATCAATACGCTGGAATCCTTCGATGTATTGCACCAATTCGACTTTCTCGCCGGCTACGACAGCGGTCACGGCGTAAAGCCCGAGGCGGGCATGGTAGTTAGTTTTTGCGAGCAGCTTGCGCTTGATGCCGAGACCGTCGTGGTTGTCGGCGACAATCGCCATGATATCGAGATGGGCAGGAACGCGAACGTCGGTCTTTGCGTCGGCGTGCTCACGGGCACCAGCACGCGCGACGAGCTCGAGTCCATCGCCGATATCATTCTCGACGACATCAGCACCCTGCCGGACCTGATCTAGTCAGTAACCGCCGGCAACTCGCCCGGCAATCCCCATTCACACCACGAGCCATCGTAAATGGCGAAGTTCTTATGACCAATATGTTGGGCTGCAAAAGCAATCACGCAGGCCGTAACGCCGGAGCCACAGGTGTAGATCGTCCGTTGACTGTCTCCTAGCAACGGAGTAATTAACTCGCTGAGCTCCTGCTTTGATTTCAGTAGCCCGTGTTTAAAGACCTCCGCAAACGGAAGATTTACCGCGCCCGGCATGTGCCCACGGCGCAAACCCGGGCGTGGCTCCTCGCTGGCTCCACTGAAACGAGGTTCGGGGCGCGCATCCAGCACGCAGATCGAAGCATCATCAAGTGCGTTCAGAACCTCCGCCGTGTCCGCAATAAAATCCGGGTTCATGCGGGCAACAAAATTACCGGTTTCGTATTGTGGAACGGTGTTTGTGCTTTCGATCGGATATTCGGCTTCGTCCCAGGCCACCAGTCCACCATCGAGCAGGGCGACATTTTCGCAACCCATCGCACGCAGCATCCACCATCCGCGCGGGCTTGAAAACATGCCCATCGTGTCGTAGACAACCACCACGCTGTCCTGGTTCAGTCCCAGCGCCTGCAGTTCACGCGAAAAAATATCTTCGTTCGGCATCATGTGGGGTAATGCCGAGTCAGGAGCACAGATTTTGTTATCGAAATCAAAAAATCTTGCGCCGCGAATATGCTCCTGTTGCCACTCCTTGAAAGCATCACGCCCGGTTGCCGGCATATGCCAGCTGGCATCAAAGATAACCAGGTCCTCGGCATCCAGGTGCTGTCTCAGCCAATCGACGCTAACCAGCGAATCGGGTAGTTTTAAAGCAGTCATCGCA
>CALZHS010000235.1 GCA_945787265.1 uncultured Gammaproteobacteria bacterium
CTGAAGCTCTACAGTCGTGCTCGCCAGGACGCCGTGAAAGCGGACAAGTTGCGTGCCGCCGGTAAAGGCGGAAAGCTTTGCGGGCTGCCGATCACGATCAAGGATTCACAGTTTCTGGCGGGCTACCCCTGCGCCAACGGTTCGCAAGTCCTGAGTGATTTCATTCCAACCGAGACCTGTCGCGCAATCGAACTGCTGGAGCAGGAAGGCGCGATTATTTTCGCCAAGACGACCTGTCCCGAGTTCAGCCTGACCGGCGTAACCCATTCGGAAATTTACGGGCTGACGTCAAATCCCTGGAATATCGAGCGCACCTGCGGCGGCTCGTCGGGTGGCGCCGCGGTCGCGGTCGCAACCGGCCTGGGGTCATTTTCGCTCGGTGGGGATGGCGGCGGCTCGATCCGAATTCCGGCTGGATTCTGCGGTATTGTCGGCTTCAAGCCCAGCTTCGGGGCGATCCCGCGCGAACCCTGCTTTCCGTCCTGGCAATCGCTGGTGTGCTACGGACCCATGACCCGAAGCGTTGACGATGCGCGCATGTACTTCGAAATCATGAGCGAGGGATTTCCCGGGCCGACCCGCAAGACTGCCAGCAAAGCGCCGCTGATTTACTCCGAGGATCTTGGTTTCGCCCCGGTCGACACGGACGTGCGCGAGGCGTTCCGCAAGGTTATCGGCCTATTGCAGCAGAGCGGGTTCGAGATGGTGAACGACAACCCGGGTTTGCCTTCCTCGGCGGTTACCTGGGCAGTTACCGCCAGCTATGACGCGGCCGAAAATGCGCGCGGCAGCGCTTACAATCTGGACTACCTGGGCGAGGTGGCCCGGGGCTTTATCGATTTTGGTGAACAGTTCAGCGCCGAGGACTTTGCCGAGGCGCAGGCGCATCGTAAAGTGATACGCGAGCACTACGCGCAAATGTTTGACCGCCATGGTGCACGCATTCTGATTACACCGACGCTCGGCTGCGAGGCGTTCCCGCATGGGACCATTCATCCCGAAAAGATCGACGATACCCATATTGAACTGCCCTGGCTGGATTGGGCGAGCTTTCTCTATGATGCCAATCTTGTCGGCATGCCTGCCTGCGCCATTCCAATGGGTCTCGGCGACGAGGGCCTGCCGATGTCGCTGCAGATCATGGGCACGGAGGGTAGCGACTACGAAGTTCTGCGTATCGCCGAGGCGGCCGAGAAACTGATTGGCTGGGACAACTCGATCGTCGTTCCCGACCCCGGAAAAGCGGGGCAGCAAAGCGCCTAGAAGAGCTTCGAGCCGAAAGGGTCGTGGTAAAGTTCGGGCACCGCCTGGGGCTCGACACCATGGAACTCGGCGTTTATTGCCGCGGTCCAGAGCTTGGCTCGTTCACGCAGTTCGCGCTGCTCGGTTTGCATTCGACCCCGCGATACGATAATGCCGAGGTCGGCGCCCTTGTAGACGTAGTCCCCCTCCCGATAAACCCTCAGGTAGTAAGCCTCGTCGTTATCGATGACGTTGGTCCAGTCGAGATCGGGCCGGTCGTAGGTGATGCTGCCGTGATTGTCCATGGTCCAGACACCGCTTTTCGGCGCATGGGTTAACTGTTTTACCTTGTCCTCGGTCTGTTTTAACACCAGCTGACTCCAGAAATCGTATTCGTTCCAGCGATTCTGCACCTTGCGCAGGTTGATTTCGTAATCGACATCGAGGTATTCGAGCAGGTGGAACAGGAACAGCGGCACGCCGCCGTAATGGGCGGTAATCAGGTTGGTCAGAGGGCTGGCGCCGCTGATACGCGGATTGACCTCACCGAGGTACGGGGTGCCATCGTTGGTGTCGAGCAGGAAATCCATGCAAAACACACCCTTGTAACCCTGCTGGTATAGTTTGTCCCCCAGGGCTGAGGCCATGTTGCGCAATTCCCGGCGAATCTTCGCATTGAATATCTTCGGCCAGACGTCATTGCCGCACCAGCCACCCTTGTAAGGGGTGATTTCCTCGAAACCGGTGATGTCGGTCTGGATTGGACCGGACAGGGTACCGTGACGCGTGACGCATACCTCGAGCGTTCCGGGCATATGATCGATGCGTTTCATGATTTTCAGCTGCTCGCCTTTCATGTCTTTGGCGTTTTTGCTCCAATCAGCTTCAGACTTGATAAAGAAGGTGGTGCGGCCGGAATCACCGTAAGGGGTTTGTACCACGAGGTCATTGCCGAGCTTCGCATCGGTGGCAGCCTTCATTAACTCATCGTAACTGTCAGCCTTACCCAGAACATTCGGGGCGCTATCAATACCGGCCTCGCTGGCGAGCCGGGTTAGTTCGATCTTGGAGTCGAGCCTTTTACGCAACTCTACCGGGGGCAAGGCGATGTCAACGCCCAGATCACGGCAGATCTCCTCGGTTTTTTCATCGAGCATGACGAACAGTAACTTGGCCGGGCCGTTACCCGCTTTCCTGATCTTGTCGATGACTTCCTTGTGCATCAGCATGTAGTTGCACACATCCTCCATCGATTCAAACTCGGCGTGGCTCTTCTCGCTGGGTACAAATACGCGCGGATGAGCGCCGTCGAAGGAGTCGAAATAGTTGATGTGAAAAAAGCGATTGACGAATTTCTCGAGACCCAGCAGATTGAACGCCGTCGGTGAAACGAAAAATATCGGCCTTTCATTGCGGCGAAAATAAGTCAGAATGTCGGATAATCCTCGAACCTTGGCGCTTCTGCCCATCTTGCTGTCCCCGATAAATGGAATGATATGGATCGATAATGGACAATCGATAATATAAGATTGAAGTGCTTAAAGCACCCTTTAATAGATAAAGACCACTAGTCCATGACCAGAACGAGACGTCGGCGCAACCGACAAAGCCCTGCCGAGAGCAAGGTCACGATCCGTCAAATCGACCGTAAAGTTCTGCGTAACCGGTTTGCCCCGCTGGAGCCGCTGGACGAGGAGCAGCTCGAATTTATTCACGATGTCTCGCTGCGTATTGTCGAGGAAGAAGGCATCGAGGTGCTGGGTGATCAGGCGCTCGATTTGTTTCGCAAGGCCGGTGCAAGCGTCGACGAGCAGGGCGTGGTGCGCATGGACCGGGGAATGTTACTCGAAACGGTTGGCCTGGCACCCGAGACCTTCGAGGTGGTTCCGCGAAATCCGGAGCAAACCCTGCTGGTTGGCGGTAACGTCATCAATTTCGGCCTGGTGTCGGGTACCCCCAACGTCCACGACAATATCAACGGCCGCCGCGCCGGAAACTACGAGGATTACAAGAAGCTGATCAGCTTCGGCCAGTATTTCAACGTACTGACTTTCTTTGGTAACCAGGCGACGGCACCGACCGACATGCCGGCAAATTCTCGTCACCTCGATACGACCTATATCAACCTGACGCTTTCCGACAAGCCTTTTTTTGCCACCGGAATCGGGGGCGGGCGCGCTCGCGACGCGATCGAAATGAGCGCGATCGCGCGCGGCTTGAGCATGGAAGAAATGAAAACCAGTCCGAGCGTGATGACCAATATCAACGTGAATTCACCGCGCAAGCTCGACGATGCGATGGCCTATGGCTCAATGCAGATGGCGATGTTCGGCCAGCCGGTAACGGTGACCCCGTTTACGTTGATGGGCGCGATGACGCCATCGACGATGGCCGGTGCGCTGGCACAGCAGAATGCAGAAGCCCTGGTCGGCATTGCGCTGCTGCAGTTGACCAATCCGGGTACCCCGGTGGTTTACGGCGGTTTTACCTCCAATGTCGATATGCGTTCCGGCTCGCCGGCTTTTGGCACGCCCGAAAACGCACTCGCCAATATCGCTGGCGGACAGCTGGCGCGCAAGTACCAGCTGCCTTACCGCACAAGCGCATGTAATGCGTCGAACGCGGTCGATGCACAGGCAACCTACGAAACCCAGATGGCCTTGTGGAGTGCTGTCATGGGTCACGGTAACCTGATTTATCACACCGCCGGATGGCTCGAGGGAGGGCTGGTTGCCTCGTTCGAAAAACTGGTCATCGATTGTGAAATGCTGCAGCACATGAGCAAGATGCTCGAGCCGCTCAAGATCGACCTGGCAGAAACCGGGCTTGAAGCGATGCACGAGGTGGGCCCGGGCGGTCATTTCTTCGGTTGTGCGCACACCATGGAGCGCTATAAGAACGCGTTTTATGAACCCTTTATCAGCGACTGGCAAAACAGCGAAAACTGGGCCCTGGCTGGTTCCAAGGATGCCACCACCCGGGCTACCGAGTTATGGCCAAAGATTCTCGAAGAATTTGAGCCACCACCGGTTGATCCGGCGATCGAGGAAGCGCTGCAGGCCTACATGGCCCGTCGCAAG
>CALZHS010000236.1 GCA_945787265.1 uncultured Gammaproteobacteria bacterium
CACCTGCTACTTCCCGACTACTCGCGTTCCAGGATTCAACAATGGATTCAGCAGGGACTGGTAACCGTGAACGATGAACTCTGTAAGCCCAGGCAAAAGGTTTACAGCGGTGACCTGGTCGACCTGGATGTTCCCGAGCAGGTAATAACTTCAGACCAGCCGCAAGCTATCAAGTTCGATATCCTCTATCAGGATGAAGATATTATCGTGGTGAACAAGCCGTCCAACCTGGTAGTGCATCCCGCTGCCGGGCATCCCGATGGAACCCTGGTTAATGGATTACTCGCGCACGATTCGCGGCTGCAACAATTGCCTCGTGCGGGTATTGTGCATCGTCTGGATAAGGATACTACCGGGGTGATGGTAGTCGCCCGTAATCTGACCGCGCATAGCTGGCTTATCGATCAATTGCAGCAGCGCCTGGTGAAACGTGAATATGTGGCGCTAACCCAGGGCGTCGTTACCGCGGGTCGCAGCATCGAGACCGGCATCGGCAGACATCCTCAGAATCGTAAAAAGATGTCAGTACAGGCAGGCGGTAAATTAGCGATAACGCATTTCCAGGTAGCGCGAAAATTCAATCACTATAGCTTGATAAAAATACAGCTCGAAACCGGACGTACCCACCAGATTCGGGTGCATATGGCATATATCAACTATCCGTTACTCGGAGACAGGGTATACGGGGGCCGAGAACGCATCCCGGCCGGTATCCACGAGGCATTGCGGCCCGTGATCCAGGACTTTAACCGACAGGCCCTGCACGCTGAGCGGCTGAGTTTCGAGCATCCGCGCAGTCACGAGCCGGTCAGCTTCGACGCGCCCCTGCCGGAGGATTTTGAAAGCTTGCTGGAGTCACTGGTTCGGTATGATTGATTTGATAGAGCCGGAATGGAGTGCGCCTGCACCGGTGCGCGCTGTTACTACGACGCGCACCGGTGGATTCAGCCTGGCGCCTTTCGACAGTCTTAACCTGGCACTGCACGTGGGTGACAGTCCCGACCATGTTGCGCAAAATCGCGCACTGCTGCAGCAGGCGCTGCACCTTCCTGCCGAACCCTGCTGGATCAACCAGACCCATGGCATTGATGTTGTCACGCTGGAGCAGGACGGCAGTCGCGACGCCGATGCTGCAATCACCCGCTTGCCCGGAACCGTCGCAGTGGTGATGACAGCAGATTGCCTGCCGATACTGGTTTGTAATCGTGACGGCACCGAGGTTGCCGCGATACATGCCGGTTGGCGTGGTCTGCAGGCGGGAGTAATTCAAGCGACGCTTGCGAGCATGGTGTCCGCTAATGAGCGGCTGATGGCCTGGGTTGGACCGGGTATATCGCAGGGCAATTTTGAAGTGGGTGAGGAAGTTCGCACGGCTTTCGTCGATTCGATACCTCGCGCGGAAAGCTTTTTTCGCGCAAATCGTGCAGGTCACTGGCTGTGTGACCTCGCCGGTCTCGCCGAGTCAGTATTGCTTGGTCAGGGTGTCGGCGAGGTGTGTCGTTATGCCGGTTGTACCCATGGTGATGCGGATCGATTTTTCTCGTACCGTCGCAATGCTACTACCGGCCGCTTCGCATCTTTGATCTGGATTACCTAATCCGTGCGTCGCCGGGGTTGAAAAACAGGTTGTTAATCATATTTAACCACAAGGTTTTTAATGTTTAGAGGACTGAATCAATGCGTATGGATCGCTTGACCAGTAAATTTCAGGAAGCTCTGTCTGATGCGCAGTCGATCGCCGTCGGTCGCGACCACCAGTTTATAGAGCCGGTGCACCTGATGATTGCCTTGCTCGATCAGCAGGGTGGATCGGTGCGTCCGATGTTCACGCATGCAGGGATTAATATAAATCTGCTGCGCTCACAACTGGGCGAGCTGTTGGAAAAGTTGCCAAGCGTTGAAGGGACTAGTGGCGAGCTGCATATTTCAAATGCGCTCGGCAAATTGCTAAATGTTACCGACAAGCTTGCACAGGAGCGTAAAGACCAGTTTATCTCCAGCGAGCTGTTTGTACTGGCGGCGATGGAGGATAAAGGACCCTTAAGCGACCTGTTAAAATCCGCGGGTGCCAGTAAGCAGACACTGGCTGCGGCAGTGGATGCGATCCGGGGGGGGCAGGCGGTAAACGACGCCAATGCTGAAGATCAGCGCATGGCCCTCGAAAAATACACCATCGATCTAACCGAGCGCGCCGAGCAGGGCAAACTCGACCCGGTAATCGGCCGTGACGAGGAAATTAGACGCGCGATCCAGGTTTTACAGCGTCGCACCAAGAATAACCCGGTGCTTATTGGTGAGCCTGGCGTAGGCAAAACCGCAATCGTCGAGGGACTCGCGCAGCGCATTATTAACGGCGAAGTCCCCGAGGGGCTCAAGCACAAGCGCGTGCTTTCGCTGGACATGGGGTCCCTGATAGCGGGCGCCAAGTTTCGCGGTGAGTTTGAAGAACGCCTCAAGGCGGTACTGCATGATCTTGCCAAGCAGGAAGGCCAGATCATTCTGTTTATCGACGAACTGCACACCATGGTTGGCGCGGGTAAAGCGGAGGGCGCGATGGATGCCGGTAACATGCTTAAGCCTGCTTTGGCGCGCGGTGAATTGCATTGTATTGGCGCTACTACGCTGGATGAATACCGTCAGTACCTTGAGAAAGATGCTGCGCTTGAGCGGCGCTTCCAGAAAGTACTGGTGCTGGAGCCGAGCGTCGAGGATACGATTGCCATACTGCGGGGGCTAAAAGAGCGCTACGAAGTTCACCATGGTGTCGATATCACCGATCCGGCGATCGTTGCGGCGGCGACACTTTCCTATCGCTATATCGCGGATCGGCAGTTACCGGACAAGGCGATTGACCTGATCGACGAGGCGGCCAGCCGAATTCGCATGGAAATAGACTCCAAGCCGGAAGACATGGATCGCCTTGAAAGACGTTTGATCCAGCTCAAGATCGAGCAGGAAGCACTGAAAAAGGAAAGTGACGCGGCGAGTGTGAAACGTCGTACGATCCTCGAGGACGAGATCGGAAAACTCGAGCGTGAATATTCCGATCTGGACGAAGTCTGGAAGGCTGAAAAGGCAGCACTGCAGGGCGCTACCCATATCAAGGAGTCGCTTGAACGAGCGCGGCTAGACCTTGAGACCGCACAGCGGGCGGGTGATCTTGCACGCATGTCCGAGTTACAGTATGGACGTATTCCCGAGCTCGAAAAACAGCTCGATATTGCCGTCAATGCGGAAGCGCAGGACATGAAACTGTTGATCAATAAAGTCGGTGAAGAGGAAATCGCATCGATCGTGTCGCGCTGGACCGGGATCCCGGTGGCGAAGATGCTCGGATCTGAGCGCGAGAAACTGCTTAACATGGAAACCATGTTGAGTGAACGCGTGATTGGTCAGGGAGAAGCGGTAAAGGCCGTATCGGATGCAATCAGACGATCACGCGCGGGACTATCAGACCCGGCGCGACCGAATGGTTCGTTTTTGTTTCTCGGGCCAACCGGGGTCGGTAAAACAGAATTAACCAAGGCCCTGACCAGTTTCCTATTCGATACCGAGGACGCCATGATCCGTATCGATATGTCGGAGTTCATGGAAAAACATAGCGTTGCACGCCTGGTGGGTGCTCCCCCCGGGTATGTCGGGTACGAAGAAGGCGGATACCTGACCGAGGCAGTGCGGCGTCGACCCTACTCGGTAATTCTGCTGGATGAGATCGAAAAGGCACATCCGGATGTTTTTAATATACTGTTGCAGGTACTGGATGACGGCAGGCTCACGGATGGCCAGGGACGCACGGTTGATTTTCGTAACTGTGTCATTGTCATGACTTCGAACCTCGGCTCGACCGAGATCCAGGCCCTGGCGGGCGAGCACAACTACGATCAAATCAAGCAGGCGGTGATGGCGCAAGTGTCGAATCACTTCAGGCCCGAGTTCATCAATCGTATCGATGAATCAGTCGTTTTCCATCCTTTGACCCAGGAGCAGATCAGGGCTATCGCGCAGATTCAGTTGCAGGAATTAGCCGAGCGTCTGAAAGAGAAGGACATTGATATTTCATTTAGCGATGCGGCACTGGATATGCTTGGTGAGCTTGGTTTCGACCCGGTATATGGTGCACGACCATTGAAGCGCGAAATTCAGCAGGCGATTGAAAACCCGATTGCGATGTCGATCCTGGCCGGAGATTTCGTGGCTGGTGAACAGATTTCGGTCGATATCGGCGACGGGCAGCAGTTCAGCTTTAGCAAGCAGCGCCTGCACTGAAAAGCAGTGCCCGATAAATAAGATTAAGCTGGCCTCTTTAGTCAAATTTA
>CALZHS010000237.1 GCA_945787265.1 uncultured Gammaproteobacteria bacterium
GATTACCTGGCGCGGCACCATTGAAGGCGACAGGATAAAAGGGAAATCAACCTGGGTGGTCAAGCGCTGGTACTGGACCGTCGAGAATACTTTTGAGTTCGAAGGAACCCTGACCAACAAGCCTGCATCGACCGCAAGTACAGAATAGTATGCTTGAATCACGATTGCCAACCGCTATTCGCTGGGGTGCAATCGTAAAAGTAGTGTGCTTAATCGCCCTGCTGATTGCTGCCAATCTTCTCGCCCGTAATTATATGGAGGTGCTCCACTTTCCAATTCGTCCTGGCAACGAGGACATCGTGCATCGAACCATTATGGTATCGGCTGCCCTGTACGCGTTGCTTTTGGCAATTCCGTTTGTACCCGGAGCCGAGATTGGCATTGGCCTGCTGGTGATGCTAGGACCACCGATTGCCCTGCTAGTCTACCTGTGCACCGTTGTCGGCCTTTCACTGAGCTTCACTCTGGGGCATCTAATACCCTTATCCGTACTGGCCCGTATCGCAAAAGACATCAAGCTCGATCGGACCAGCAAGTTGCTCAAATCGATTGAGCCGCTCAGCAAAAGGCAACGGCTTTCCTACCTGGCCGATAAGGCCCCCAAACGTTTCCTGCCGTTACTGTTGCGCTATCGCTACCTGGCGCTGGCGGTTGCTTTGAACATACCCGGTAATTATCTGATTGGCGGCGGTGGCGGGATCGCACTTTTTGCCGGCGTTAGCCGCCTCTACTCGGTGCCGGGATTTCTTATTACGATTCTGTTATCAGTGGCCCCGGTTCCGATAGCGGTCATGTTTTTTGGAACCGATTTCCTCTCCTGACGATACTGAACCCTGGCGGTACAAAAGATGAGGACCAGTTATTAGCAGCCCGCAGCTATTTGTCTAAAAATTTGTGCTTGATGAACACCCCCGCGGCGCTGACGATCGACAGGAGTAACAGGGGACCGATCACCGTCAAATCCAGCAACATACTCGGCGAGGCTGAGTTGCTGGCGCTGTAGATTACCCGGGCATAGATATACGACTTGATGGAAATACCGAGAATTGCAGTGACGATAAAATAGCTTAGCCTTGCATTCAGAATCCCTGCACTGTAATTGACCAAAGCATGGGGGAATCCCGGAAAAACCCGCATCGCGAACAGGGTAAAAAAGTTCTCCTGGGCCTGCAGCATTCTGTAAGTCCTTGAATACTTTACTTTTTCTTTCCATTCATGGGACAGATAATTTGAAAAAAAGTAAGCGCCCAGACCGCCCAGCGCACCCCCTGCTGCGAGGATAAATGTCGCCATCGGGGGCGTATAAAGCGGCGCCGCGACCCACAGGAAAATCGATCCGGCGAGAGCAAATGTAAACAACAGTGCCTGCGCCAGGATCAGCACTACCGCTAGCCACCAGTGCTGGGTGTACTCTCTTGCTACCAGCAATATCTGGCGGGCATCGAGTAGTCCGGCAATCTCCATGGCTAATCCCAGGCCAATCAGCAAGGCCACAATTATCAGCTTTGATCTATGCTTTTTAATCAATAGATTGCCTGGATTCGAAGTGGCTGGCTGCTGGAATCCACTAGTTGAAATCGCCTATGCCTGCGGGCCCCCAAAGCGCCTGCATCAGCATCCATTCGCCCTGTTTGACCAGCTGTAATTCGAATCGGTAGATACGTGCTCGTAATGCAGACAGTGCATCCACATCCGCAATGACGCTGCCCGCCATGGCTACGTGCAGCCGGACGATCGCTTCGTTTTCAGTCAGTAGTTCTATTTCATCGATCTTGGTAAGCAAATGAATATTTTTATGCCGAAAGAAATAGGCCCGCAGTAATCCGACCAGTTGTTTCTTGTTATAACCTTTATGGTCGGTGTAGTTGTCATGCATTAACCCGGCCAGCGCATCGGAACTGCGGCTCTCGGCCGCTTCAATCCCTGACTGGATATAAGCACGGATCTCCGCCTCAGGCGAAGCAGAATTATCACTACAGGACTGGATCAGCATGGCCACCCATACCAGGCAGAGCATTCGGGCGAGAGATTTCATGTCGGTAATTAACTAGAGGTCGTAGCGTGGCGGGGCTACTTTAAGAACTTCTTCAATCGTCGTAAGGCCGCGTGCTACCTTTTGCGCACCTGCCAGATTGAGTGGTTTCATACCTTCCCGAATCGCGGTTTTGCGAAATTTGACGAGGTCGAAATTAGCGCTGATATCCTGCTTCAAAGCATCGCTCAACGGCATCATTTCATAAATACCGATGCGCCCGCTAAATCCGGTCTGGCGACATTCAAGACAGCCTTCAGCGGCAGAGATATTTTTCGGGGGCGAGGTGTTCCACGGTTTGATCAACGCCTCCCAGTCGACTAACTCAAGGCTTGTCTCCTGTTTACAATGCGGACACAGGGTACGCACCAGTCGCTGCGCGACAACACCGATCAAGGTTGCGCTAATCAGGTAGGGTGGTACCCCAATTTCAGCGAGGCGCGCGATCGCCGAGGGCGCATCGTTCGTATGCAGGGTCGATAGCACCAGGTGTCCGGTCAGTGCCGCCTGGACTGCCATTTCCGCGGTCTCGCGATCCCGAATCTCGCCGACCATGATGATATCCGGATCCTGTCGCAGCAGGGTTTTGACCCCGCTGGCAAAATCCAGGTCGATGTTGTGCTGAACCTGCATCTGGTTAAAACTGGGTTCGATCAATTCTATAGGGTCTTCGATCGTACAAACGTTCACTTCCGGCCTGGCAAGATGCTTGAGACTGGTATAGAGCGTCGTGGTTTTACCCGAGCCGGTAGGCCCGGTTACCAGAATGATGCCGTAGGGACGCGAAATCATGCTGTTCCATAATTCTGACTCTTTTTTCTCGAGACCCAGGGCCGCAAAATTCTTGACCAGTACCTCGGGATCGAAAATTCGAAGTACCAGTTTTTCGCCGAACGCCGTCGGCATGCTCGATAAACGTAACTCGATTTCTGTACCATCGGGGGACAGCGTTTTAATACGACCGTCCTGGGGTTTGCGTTTTTCGGCAACATCGAGACGACCCATAATCTTTATACGACTGATCACCGCGGCGGTAATATTAGCGGGGATTTCGTAAACCTGGTGCATGACACCATCGATCCTGAAGCGCACGTTGCCCTGTTCTCGCCTTGGTTCGATATGAATGTCGCTGGCACGTTGGTTGAACGCGTACTGCATTAGCCAGTCAACAATACTGACAATGTGCTGGTCCTCGGCATCCACCTTCCCGGATTTACCCAGTTCGATGAGCTGTTCCAGATTCTGGATATTGCCCGGCAATTCTCCCAGTGCCTTGTTGCCGGCGCCTTCCATGGCCTTGCTGACGCTGTAGAACTCGACCAGGTAACTTTTCAGTTCAGTCGGATTGGCCAGTACCGTGGTGATCTTTTTATTGACGATACGCTCGAGCTCGTCCATCCATTCAAGGTTGTAGGGATCCGTAACCGCAATGACCACCGTGTCTTCGGCGACCTCGACTGCAAGAATTTTAAACCGTGATGCATAGGCGTATGACATGATCGAGGTGCAGGATCCAACGTCCATTTTCAACGGGTCAAAGTGATATCGAGGCGTGCCGGACTGCTCCACCAGCCAATCGGTCAGCATCTCCAGCGTCAGAACCTGCTCCGGGTGAGACTTATGGTTCCATTGCCGACCGGCTATGATTTCGATTGGATGAAGATTTTTTCTGTCCTGGGCAGACACCAGCGAAGTCACCATGCTGGCTTTATCCTGCTCAACGATCTGCTGGGATACGAGCTGCTCAAGTATCCATTCCAGGGTACAGACGGGTTTAGTCACGATTTAATCTTAAAATGATTCTTACTTCATATTAGCAGGATTTGACGGAGTTGCAGCGCACATTAGCGGGTACAGGCCTACTCATCCTGCCACTTCTGAATGAATTGTTCGATCATTGCCTGTGTCACCGGACCGACCTGCCGCGCCACCACTTTTCCCGCCGGATTTACCAGGAAAGTCGTCGGCAAACCCGGTATCAGACCAAGCTCTGATTCATGCGTCGGTTTAGATACGAAAACCGGGTAAGTAATGAAATAGTCTTCCAGAAATTCCTGCAGCTGCATCTTGCCGATCAGTTCCGTATTGATCCCGATAACCATTGCCCCCTTGCCGGCATGTTCGTCATGGAATGCCTGGAGCTCCGGCATCTCAACAATACAGGGAGGGCACCAGGTAGCCCAGTAGTTAACCACTATCCACTGGCCCTGGTAACTGCTTATGTTCACCTTGTTTCCATTGACATCGGTTAGCGGCATATCCAGTGCCGATGCTGCCGTCGT
>CALZHS010000238.1 GCA_945787265.1 uncultured Gammaproteobacteria bacterium
CACCTGATCAACGGTCGCTTCGAGGGCGATACCTGGGCCATTCCGTCGCGCGTTTTTGCAAGGGCGCAGGAGCTTTATCCAGGCCTGTCGCTAGCCCGGGAACAGCTGATTTACGAGCTTGAGCTATCGAGTTACCTGGTGGTTAAATCCGAACCCGTTCCAGGGCAGTATCGCCTGCTGGGAGACTCCCTCGAGGTCTTTTCCCGCTCATTCGACTTCGGCACGCAGTTCCAGCAGGCAAGGCGGGTTCAGATTTTTTTTGAACAGGGGCGGATCTCGGCACTGATCGACTCGAGCACCAGCCAGGATTTGCAGTTGTTTCGTTTGCCGCCGGTAATCCTGGGCAGCTATTACCCGGACAATGATGAAGATCGCCTGTTGCTGGCCGAGGACGAGGTCCCCGGGCGTTTGATCGATGCACTGATTGCGGTTGAGGATCGCCAGTTTTTCCAGCACTGGGGCCTGAGCCCGATGGCGATCATGCGCGCGATGCTGGCCAATTTAAAAGCGGGCAGGGCCGTGCAGGGGGGCAGCACGCTTACCCAGCAACTGGCCAAGAACCTGTTCCTGACACCTGAAAAAACGCTGTTGCGGAAGATTAACGAAGCCTTCATGGCGTTGCTGCTGGAGTTACGCTTCAGTAAACAGGCGATTATCACCGCTTACGTCAACGAAGTTTTTGTACTGCAGCAAAAACGCATCGCCATCCACGGGTTTGCCCAGGCCAGCCGGATGCTGTTTCGGCGCAGCGTCGATAGCCTCGAGACGCAGCACCTGGCCCTGTTGGTCGGTATGGTCAAGGGCCCGTCACGCTACAATCCGCTTACCTCGCCCGATACCGCACTGTCTCGACGCAACCTGGTGCTCAAAATCATGTTTGAGCAGGGATTGCTTGACGAGGAGGAGTATTCCAGCGCAACCAACGCTCCACTCGGCATTGTCGAAAAGTTACCGGGTATAAACCCGTTTCCGGCCTACCTCGACCTGGTCAAACGCCAGCTGCAGTCGAGCTATTCCGGCGCGGAACTGGCGCGACGCGGTCTGCGGGTATTTACCGCTTTCGACCCGTTGCTACAGCGTAATCTCGAGCTCGGATTAGCCCGCGGCCTGGGTCGGTTTAAGCAGCCGGAACTGCAGGCGGCGGTCGTCATTGCCGATTATCTCAATGGCGATATCCAGGCGCTGGTGGGAGACCGTACGACCGATTTTCCAGGATTTAACCGGGCGCTGATGGCGCAGCGCCCGATCGGGTCGCTGATCAAGCCGCTACTGCTCTACAGCCTGCTTGGAGACAGTTTGACCCTGGCCAGCAAGGTTAAAGACGAGCCAATTCGCATCCAACAGTCGGACGGTAAAATCTGGGAGCCCCGCAATTACGATCGCGAACTGCATGGTGAAATGAGTCTTTACGAGGCCTTCGTTCACTCCTACAACCTGCCGTTCGTCCAGCTTGGCGTATCGGGTGGGCTCGAAGCGCTGGCAGAGAACCTGGCGCGGATTAAACTGCTCAAGCACGACGTAGTCTATCCATCGATGTTACTGGGCACCACGTCGATGTCGGCATACGAAGTGTCACAGATGTACCAGGTGATCGCCACTAACGGCTACTTCACGCCGTTAACGACGATCAGGAGCGTTACCGATCATGATAACCAGACCCTCGAACGGGTGCCGCTCGAGTCACACAAGTTATTTGACCAGGCCCGCATGATCCAGGTACAGCGTGCGATGATCGGCGTTACCGAAAATGGCACTGCAGGTTACCTGGCCGAGCGCTTTCCCGGGCAGACGCTGGCGGGTAAGACCGGCACCACCAACGAGGCACGCGATTCGTGGTTCGCGGGATTTTCGAGCCGCTTGCTGACCGTGGTATGGCTGGGCCGCGATGACAATGGGCCGATCAACCTGACCGGGTCAACAGGCGCACTGAAAGTCTGGTCGGATATCATGCAACTGCAGGGGTTCGAGTCATTCAAGATCAGCCGGGACGATAGCCTCAGCTGGCATCATATCAACCCGGCCAACGGCGGAATTACCCGTAAATCCTGCGCAATTAGTGTATTGTTACCGTTTCCCAAAGACCGGGTTCCAACCGAACGATCTCGATGCCAGTAGTATTTACCCCGCGCTTGCTTCATCGCCTGGCGATACTTGCAATTCTGTCGGCTGCGACGGCCTGCAGTATTCCGCAGAAGCCACCTAATCGCTATCAGGATGATATTAAAGTCAGCCAGCTCGAGGCTCGACCCGTCACCGAACTGCAGAACCAGGCGCTTGCCGCGCTGAACGAGGAGCAGTACCAGCTGGCCGTCGATTACCTGCAGCGTGCGATCAAGATTCAGCCGCGTAACGCCTGGAGCTGGCACTACCTGGCACAAACCTATTGGCGGGACGCACAGTATGATCGCTGCCTGGCGATGATCGAACGTTCGAACACTTACGGCAGCTTCGATGACGCGTTATTGTCTGCGAACGACAGGCTCAAACCGAAGTGCCTGCAGGGTTAGGGGTTGGGCGAACTCGCGACAGAACTTAACGTGGACTCGGTGCTCGGCAGTGATGGCATCATTGCCGAACACATCGACGATTTTCAGCCGCGCTCCAGCCAGCTCGGTATGGCGCATTTAATCGATGAAGCGATTGCGCTCGGCGAGTCGCGGGTGATCGAGGCGAGCACCGGTATCGGCAAATCCTTTGCTTACCTGGTACCCGCTTTTCTCAGCGACGCCAGGGTTGTCATATCGACCGGGACTCGTAACCTGCAGGATCAGCTGTTTCAAAAAGATATTCCGTTAATCCGCAAGTCCATCGTCAGTGCGAAAAAGGTTGCCCTGTTGAAAGGCCGCAGCAATTACTGCTGCCCGCAGCGCCTGAAGAAATATCGCGCGCAGGATCGCTTTAAAAGCCGGGAAATGGCGGCAATATTTCGCGCCATCGGGGACTGGGCCGAAGTGAGCGATAGCGGGGATATTGGTGAATTCGCCGATATACCCGAAAACGATAGCCTGTGGTATTTCGCGACTTCGAATGTCGACAACTGCCTCGGCGGCGAGTGCCCCGAGATAGACCGGTGCTTCGTGTTGAAGGCACGCAAGCGCGCGATGGAGGCAGACATCGTGGTCATCAATCATCACCTGTACTTTTCAGACCTGGCCCTGAAGGAAGACGGTTTTGGCGAACTTCTGCCCGACGCGGACGTTTTGATATTTGACGAAGCGCATCAATTGCCGGAGATCGCGGGTAACTTTTATGGTCAGCAAATCACGAGGCGTCAGATCGATAACCTGACTCGGGATATCGTCGAAGCCGAGATAGCCGAAGCCGCCGAGTCAAAAACGTTAAACAAGCACTGCGATACTCTGACCAGGAATGCTGCCGACCTGATGCTGGCGCTGCGCCCTTTTGCGCAGAAAGGGGAGTGGGAGCGCGTCCAGAATGCGCCCGCGCTGCAGCAGGCAGTAACCTCATTGCAGCAGTCGATTGATGAACTCGATGAAGAACTCGAGCCGATGGTCGGTCGCGGCAAGGAACTCGCGATGTGTCATCGTCGCCTGCAGGTGCTCAAGCTCGCCCTCGCCAGCTTTCTCGAGGCGGTCGATAACCGCGTGAGCTGGTACGAACTGAACGAGCGCAGTTTTCGCCTGGTGCAGTCGCCGCTGGAGGTCGCAAACCAGTTTCGCGAGCAGCTCGAAACGGCTGCTTTTAGCTCGGTATTTTTTACCTCGGCCACGCTCAGCTCGCAGCAGTCCTTCAGGTTCTATACCGAGCGCCTCGGACTGAACGGGGTCGACTGTGCCAGCTTTGACAGTCCCTTCGATTACCCACAGCAGGCAATGCTTTACCTGCCGACACATTTACCCGATCCATCCGATGATCGCTACGCCGAGTGCTTCGGTGAATTATGTCGCGAACTTGTCGAGTTGATGCAGGGTCGCTGCTTTATCCTGTTTACCAGTTATCGCATGTTGACCTGGACTGCGGAATACCTGCGCGCCCATATCGACTACCCGCTGCTGGTACAGGGTGAACTGCAGCGTAACGAGCTGTTACAGCAATTCATCAAAACGGAAAATCCCGTACTCCTTGGAACCAGCAGTTTCTGGGAAGGGGTCGATGTCAAGGGCGACCAGCTGCGTTGCGTGATTATCGACAAGTTGCCATTCAAGGCACCCAACGACCCGGTATATCGAAAGCGCATACAGCAGGTTAATCAAAATGGCGGCAATGCCTTCGTCGAGGTACAGATTCCGGAAGCGACCATCAGCCTGCGCCAGGGTGTCGGTCGCCTGATTCGCGACGTG
>CALZHS010000239.1 GCA_945787265.1 uncultured Gammaproteobacteria bacterium
GCAGCGTCATACCCAGTGCACGTGCGGTTGCCGACTGGTTCCAGCGATTATCTTCGAGCGCATTGATAATGTGCTCTTTTTCCATGTTTTGGGTCATTTCGCCCAGGCTTTGCTGTTTTTCATGATTGTCGGCCGAGATCTCGGGTAGCTGCAGGTCAGCGGTTTCGATCAGTTCGTTCTCGCATAATGCAAGTGCGCGCTCGAGGATATTTTCAAGCTCGCGCACGTTGCCTGGAAACGCGTAGTTGCTGAGCGCGGTTAACGCGTCGTCACTGATCTTTACGCTGCTCGTATTTTCATAGTTGTGCTTTTCGACCAGATAGTCAGCCAGTTGCGGTATGTCTCCGGTGCGCTCGGACAGGGTTGGCACGATGATGCCGATGACGTTGATTCGATAGTAGAGATCCTGTCTGAAAGTACCCTCTGCAACCATGGAGTCGAGATCTTTGTGCGAGGCGCTGATAATCCTGACGTCGATGGGTTCTTCCTGCTGTGCGCCGACCGCACGGATCGATTTTTCCTGGATCACGCGTAACAACTTGACCTGCATCGCGAGTGGCAAGTCCGCTATTTCATCAAGAAACAGCGTGCCGCCATCGGCCGCCTTGAACAATCCCACGTTATCGCTGGTAGCCCCGGTAAAACTCCCCTTGAGGTGACCGAAGAGTTCGCTTTCCATCAACTCCGACGGAATCGCCCCGCAGTTTACCGCGACGAAGGGCGCCTCGGCACGCGAGCCCTGCAGGTGTATCTGGCGCGCCACCAGTTCTTTACCGGTACCGGAATCACCACAGATGAACACCGGCGCCTGGCTGCGCGCGAACTTGGCAATCGAGCGCTTGAGCTCCGTCATCGAGTCGGAATCACCGATAATTTGATATTTGGTATCCGACGTGCTGCTGGAAAGCAGCGGCGAGCTGGGCAGCGTCAGGGCTTTATCGACCAGGTTGCGCAGCGTTTCCAGTGACACGGGCTTGGAGACGAAATCGAAAGCACCGCATTTCATCGCCTTGATTGCAAGATCGATACTGCCGTGAGCGGTGATCACCGCGGTGGGCGTGTTCGGGTAATGTTGTTGAATATGCTCGACCAGTGCGATACCGTCGCCATCGGGCAGTTTCATATCGGTTAGACAAAGATCGAAAGCCCCGTCATGCAGAATGCGCGTGGCGTTGCTGTAATCCTCGGCGCTGCGTGTCTCGAGACCCATGCGCAGCAGCGTTATTTCGAGCAGCTCACGAATATCGGGTTCATCATCGACGATCAGGACGCGTTGCTTGGTCATTGTTCGGGCTGCTGCTCAAGGTCGGTTGCGAGCGAAGTCATTTGCAGGATAAAGCTGGTACCGTTGTTCTCATTGATCTTAGCCGAAATAAACGCGTTGTTGAGCTCGCACAGTTGTCCGACGATGTATAGGCCGAGCCCCGAACCCTGGTGGCTCGTGGTATAAAAAGGCTCGAAGATCTGGTCCAGGATATCGCTGTTCATTCCCGGTCCCTGGTCGGCAATTTCAATACACAGGGGGTATGCCTCGGTTTCGAAAACCCGGATCGTAATCGGTTTGCCGTCGTCGCCATGCACGCAGGCGTTGGTACAAAGATTGGTCAGGATCTGGCTCAGGTGTCCGGAATCGAATTGCAGCACGGGATTTGTCGTTTCGATTTCGAGAATGAATGTTTCCGCGTCGGCCATGCCGGACTGGCAAAAGCGATCGATAAAGACCGGCAACCAGCTTCGCAGGTTGATATGCTCTTTTACCGACGGGCTGCTGCGCGAAATTTTCAGGATGTCTTCGATAATATTGTTAATGCGCAACGTGTGCTGGTTGATGATTTCGATCATGCGCTGGTCAGCGTCGTCGAATTCATCGCTTTCGTTGAGCAATTCGGCCGCGTAGGAGATTGCCCCGAGCGGATTCCTGATCTCATGCGCGATACTCGCGGTCAGGTGACCGAGTGAAGCGAGCTTGGCCTGCTGCATGGTATCTCGAATCGACGACACATCGTTCAGGAATATCATCGTATTGGGTTGGCCTTCGCTCTCAAGCTGGCGAAAACTGACCTGGATATTGTCGATTCCGATTTCGAAAGCGGGGGAGGTCGATTCCGCGTCCGCTGTTGGACGCCAGCGCTCTAGTGCATTGAGCAGCTTGGGGCAGTCTTTCTCCATCGTGATCGATCTCTTGTTGGCAATGTGCAACATGTCCAGCGCCGCCCGGTTGATGTGCCGAATCTGATCGCTACGGTTGAGCACGATGACGCCGGCCTGCAGGTTTTCGATAATTTCCTGGTTCAGCGCTGAAAGTAAAGCGACGTCACGTTCACGTTGCTGAATCAATCGTTCACTGCTGCGCACCCGTAAAATCAGGTTGTGGGTAACGATCGCGGTTGCAATCAGGCTGGCACCGAGAATGCCAACCTGGGTCGAAGTTCCGGTATAGCCGGGGATGTTGATCACCGAGTAAACGTGCTCGGTCAGCAGCCCAAGTGAAGCCAGCGATGCAAACAGAACGGCCATCGCCTGTTCGGTGAGTAAACCGGTGACCGCGACCGAGATAATCAACAACATGCCGAGACCACTGGTAATCCCGCCGCAAGCGTGCATGAGCAGGATAATCAGTACAGTATCACTATAAATCTGCAGCGATACCTGGCGCTTAAAGCCGCGCCGCTCGGTCCAGGATGCAACGATCCACACCAGCGCCAGTATCAGGAAAGCAAAACTGGTCCACGAGTAGAGCGTCAGGTTGACGATGTTGAGCAGCGGGGATGGGCTGATAAAGCTCTGGCCGAAAAAAATTGTCGACAATCCCAGGCGGTAGACATTCAGCAGGCGAACTGAGGTCCAGTTCGTCGAGCGTGTTTTATAACCGCTGTCGAGCGGCTTATTGCTGGTCAAGGTCTGCATGTTCCTGACAGCAATAAGGTTTTTCCCTGACAAGCAGAATCGAGGACTCGGGCACGTGTACCCCGCAATACTTGCACTGGCGCATATTTTCGGGTTTCGTCGATTCCAGTTGCTCTGGCTCCGGCGGAGCGCTGAAAAGACGTTTCAGCAACCACAGTAAAATGGCAACAATGATTAACAGGATAACGAGGCGCATCAGGAACATAGAACTCAAAAAAATAGATGATTTACTGCAGTAATGATAGCTAAGTCTATGATTAATGCGCTAAAAGAACAAACCATGATCAATCTGTCGCGGACATGGCCTTCAAGGCGCCGATATCGGGTATACCGCGCGGGCAGTCCATTGCGCTGGCCCGGTCTATTAGACCCTAATCCTGGCCTGATTTGATAGCTGAAAAAAAGTCAAATGTTAACTTGCCGAACTGAAAAAACGCCCCTATACTTCCCGCCCTTTATTGTTAATGGTCATCAGGGGAGCGCCCATAAATGGCAGTAGCAAGGTCCAAAAAAGTTGCAACACCCAAAAAGGTAGTATTATCCAAAAACTACAAGCCGTCTGCGAAAGAAAAATACATGTCTCCGAAACAACTGGAGTACTTTCGCCAGAAATTGCTGGCCTGGCGCGCCGAGTTGCTGCAGGAGTCCGAGAACACGATTTCACATTTGAAGGAAGAAAACTGGCAGGAGCCCGATATCAACGATCGAGCCTCGCTGGAAACCGATGCTGCCCTGGAACTGCGCACCCGTGATCGTTATCGGAAGCTGGTAAACAAGATAGACCTGGCGCTCTCGAGAGTTGCCGACGGCACCTATGGCTACTGTGATGACACCGGCGAAGAAATTGGCCTGTTCCGACTCGAAGCAAGGCCCATCGCGACCTTGACGGTCGAGGCCCAGGAAAAACACGAGCGGCTCGAAAAACAGCGGCGTGACGACTAGCCGGTCACCCGATCAACAGTATTAAACAAACGGCCTGCTGATCAGGCCGTTTTTGTTTCGTCGCTCTTGTGCGGTACGCGCGCAGTCGGCACCACCCTGGAAGCGCCCTCGCAATGCTGGTGCTGATCATCAAAGAAGATGTGCGGCGAAAAGGACTCCAGGATCTTATGCTTGGGTACGCCGCCAAGGAAAAAGGTTTCATCAATGCGAACATTCCAGGTGCGCAGGGTTCGTATCACCCTTTCATGCGCAGGACTGTTGCGTGCCGTGACCAGGGCGGTGCGAAGCGGCGGGATTTGCTGGCTCGTGCTATTGACCAGGTCGAACTGCAAAAACGACAGCGTTTTCAGCAACTTTGCGAACGGGCCCTCGGGTAGCGGCTTTTCGGCATTTATCTTTTCATGCTCAATGAAAGCCTCGAGTCCCTGCTGCTGAT
>CALZHS010000240.1 GCA_945787265.1 uncultured Gammaproteobacteria bacterium
TCCCCCCCAATCAGGCATTCACTACTGATCCAAAGCCGGAATCTGAGCGTATAAAAATTGTATTTTTCTTTAATAACCATACAGTTAAAGAGTATATTAATATTTGCTAATAAACTTGAACTGTTTGCAATATTTATGCTCTAATAACTAGCACTCGCTTAGCCTGAGTGCTAAATAACACCTAAATCGAGGTCATTATGAGCACAGAACTGGTTACTACTCTAAACACGATGCCCGTACTAAAGGGCAGTGCGAACCTGGATGCCTATATTCAGGCCGCCAGAAGCGTGCCTATCCTGAGCGCCGAAGAAGAATATGCGCTGGCCAAGGATCTTCAGGAAACCGGCAATATCGAATCAGCCCAAAAGCTGGTTCTGCCGCACCTGCGTTTTGTCATCAAGGTTGCAAATAATTACGCGGGTTATGGTCTCGCGGTGCCCGATTTAATCCAGGAAGGCAGCATTGGCTTGATGAAAGCCGTTAAACGTTTTCGCCCTGAAGTCGGCGTGCGTCTCGTTTCTTTCGCGGTACACTGGATAAAAGCCGAAATTCACGAGTATATTCTGAAAAACTGGCGCATCGTAAAGGTGGCCACCACCAAGTCCCAGCGCAAGCTGTTCTTTAAATTGCGCAGCCAGAAAACCCGTCTTGGCTGGTTCAAGTCTGAAGAAATCGATCACGTCGCAGAAACGCTCGGCGTTACCCGCGAAAACGTGATTGAAATGGAAAACCGCCTCAACAACTATGACGTCGCGTTTGATTTATCCGGCGATGAAGACGATGACAGCGCTTACCTGGCACCCGCTAATTCGCTGACCTCCAACACGCCATCGCCCGAGTTACTGCTCGAGGCGCAGGACACCGAACAGCATAATACTCACATGCTCGGTGAAGCACTTGAAAATCTCGACGACCGCAGCAAAGCCATCGTGACACGCCGCTGGTTAACCGAGCCCAAGGCAACGCTGCACGAACTTGCCGATGAATACGGCGTCTCGGCGGAACGGATTCGTCAAATTGAAAGTAATGCCTTCAAGTCGATGAAATCTTCATTCGTCGCCTGATACTGCGACATCCTTTAACTTAAAGCCCGGCCTGACCGGGCTTTTTTTATGTCCACTCACGTATAAATACTATACTCGTTCGTAATTCCTGATGGACCCTTTAAAGATGTCGGATAGCGATTCTCCCGAAGAAGAGAATGACGAACGGGCTTTATTCGAAGCAAGACTGAAAGCGCTGGAAGTTGACCTGCGCCAGAAAAAGGAAATTATTCTGGCACAGCACACCAAGCTGGAAGCCTTTTTCGAGTCGTCCATCGATGCCGTGGTACAAATGGATTTTGACGGTCACATTACCGGCTGGAACCAGCAAGCCGAGAAAATTTTTGGCTGGAGCGCCGAGGAAATTCTCGATCGGACCATTGCCGAAACTATCATTCCGGAGCGTTATCGGGATGCCCACAACAAGGGCATGAAAAAATATCTGAGAACCGGTAAATCTTCAGTTCTGAACACCCTGATCGAAATACACGCCCTGCATCGTGACGGCTACGAGTTTCCGGTCGAATTATCAATATCGGTTATCGATTCCAAGGATCTGCAGGAGTTCAACGCCTATATCCGCGATATCTCGGAACGCAAACATGCCGAGACCGTTATCTGGAACCAGGCCAATTTCGACTCCCTTACAAGCCTGCCGAACCGAAACCTGTTTTTACAAAAGCTGGAACATGAAATGCACGCCTGCGATCGCAGTAACCTGTCGCTGGCGTTGCTTTACATCGATCTCGACCGCTTCAAGGATGTCAACGACACGCTGGGTCACGACATGGGAGACCTGCTGTTGATCGAAATTTCGAGTCGACTCAAGAAAACGCTGCGTGAAATCGACACCGTCTCGCGCCTTAGTGGAGACGAGTTCACGATTATTCTGGGGCAAATTAATGATCCGCTGTCGGTACAGCCACTGTGTCAACAGCTGCTTGACGATCTCGCGCAGCCCTACCAGCTCGATAACGAAAAAGTCTTCCTGACGGCAAGTATCGGCGTCACATTTTACCCGCAGGATTCAAAAGATATCGAAGTCCTGCAGCGTAATGGTGACCAGGCGATGTATGCGGCCAAGGGAAACGGACGCAACGGCTTTCATTTTTTTACACCCGAACTCCAGGAGCGCGCGCTTCGCAAACGCACAATGATCAAGGATCTGCGCGAGGCGATGCAACAGCAGCAGTTCGAGATTTATTACCAGCCAATCATCGATATGAAAAACAACCAGCTGACAAAAGCCGAGGCCCTGCTGCGCTGGCATCACCCCGAATCGGGGATGGTAAGCCCGTCAGTGTTCATCCCGATCGCGGAAGAAACGGGCTTGATCTCCGATATCGGCAACTGGGTGTTTTACAGTGCAACCGAACAGGCAAGCCGCTGGCGAGACCAATTTGATATCGACTTCCAGGTCAGCATTAACACTTCCCCGCTGCAATGGATAGACGAGGCTGCGGCGATGAACCAGTGGTTTTCACATCTTCAGCAAATCGGGCTCAGCGGCCAGGCCATGACCGTGGAAATTACCGAGGGCTTGTTAATGGATGCCAACGACAAAATCACCAATCGGCTGCTGGATTTTCGCGACGCCGAGATTCAGGTATCCATCGATGACTTCGGTACCGGTTACTCGTCGCTATCCTACCTGAAGCAGTTTGATATCGATTACCTGAAGATCGACCAGTCCTTCGTACGTAACCTCGACAATGACAAAAACGATCTTGCGCTGTGCGAGGCCATTATCGTGATGGCGCACAAACTGGGGATCAAGGTAATTGCCGAAGGCGTTGAAACCGAGACCCAGAACCAGTTGCTGAAAGATTTCGGCTGTGATTTTGGCCAGGGTTACCTGTTTTCAAGACCGGTGGCGGCCAGTGATTTCGAAGCGCTACTGGGCAAACCCTGCAAAAAACAAAAACCAAGGGCAAAAAAAAGCACGGCCTAGGCCGTGCTCTTCGATAAGCTTGCTGGTTGCGCGCTATCGCCAGTAAACAAAGATGAACAATCCCAGCCATACCACGTCCACGAAATGCCAGTACCAGGCCACGGCCTCGAACGCGAAATGATGTTCCGGCGAATAGTGCCCCTTGGCAGCGCGAATCATGTTAATCAGCAGCATGATCGCGCCCATGGTGACATGGAAGCCGTGGAAGCCGGTCAGCATGAAGAAGGTGCTGCCATAGATACCTGAATCGAGCCGCAGGTTGAGATCCTGGTAAGCATGCACGTACTCGTAACCCTGCAGCAGTACGAAGCCGAATCCCAGTGCGACGGTCGCAAACAGCCAGTACACCAGCCAGACGTTGTCCCTGCGCTTCAGCGCCCAGTGCGCGAGCGTCACGGTCAAACCAGATGTCAGCAGGATAATAGTGTTCAGCGCCGGCAGCCCCCAGGCGCCCATGGCCTTCGTGATAACCTCGTATTTCTCTGTCACAGGCGTAATCAGCAGTGGCCACGCAGCTTCAAAATCGGGCCACAGGTATTGCGCGGTCGCGTCATTGTTAGAGGCACCATCGAGCCAGGGAACCGAGTACATACGCGCATAAAACAGTGCGCCGAAGAAGGCCGCGAAAAACATGACCTCGGAAAAGATAAACCAGCCCATGCCCCAACGGAATGACATATCCACCTGCGCGTTATAGGTGCCGGACAATGACTCCTTGACCACGGTACCAAACCAGCCGTACATCATGAAAATCAAAATGGCGAGACCGACGAATATAGGCGTTGCGCTCCAGGTGTCGTGCAGGTAATTGGCGAAGCCAACCACGGTCAGCGCCAACCCGACCGAGCCAATAATCGGCCAGTGGGTGCCATGCGGTACGTAATAGTCTTGATTGCTTGCACTACTCATGGATTTGTCTCTCTCTTTATTCTAAACGCGTTAGAGGTTCTAGCCCTTGTCCAGACTGAAAAACGTGTAGGACAATGTAATCTGCTCGATATTTTCGGAAATGCCTGTGCCGACGACAAATCGCACCGGCATATCAAGTGTCTCACGTCCCGCCAGCTCCTGCTGGGTAAAACAGAAACATTCGGTCTTGTTAAAGTGCTCCGCGGCGAGTCCGGGCGATACACTCGGAATCGCCTGCCCCTGGGTTGGCTCGTCGCTGGCGCTGCGCACGCGGATCATTGCTTCGTATACCTGGCCGGGGTGGATCTCCATCATCTTGACCAACGGCTGGAAATTCCAGGGTAAGCCGTTGCCAGTATTCGCCAGGAAACGGACTTCGAT
>CALZHS010000241.1 GCA_945787265.1 uncultured Gammaproteobacteria bacterium
GAGGATCACACCACCATGAGCAACGACGTTAAAGATAACCTGAAAAGTCAGTCCACCTGGAAACGTGGTCTCTACATGTTGCTGTATATAATATTTTCCAGGATCGCCGAGATCGTATTGGGTGTTGTCGTGCTGTTTCAATTTTTACTCAAGCTGTTCACCGGTGAGACCAACGAGCGCCTGCTTAAACTCGGTCAGGGGCTTAGCACCTATGTATATCAAGTGTTCCAGTTCCTGACTTATAATTCGGAATACCATCCGTATCCTTTCGGCGCCTGGCCCAGAGGGGAACCAAAGCCTGCCAAGCTGACCGAGCAGTCCGATTCGGCTAGTTCCTAGTCTGAAAATGCCGGTATTCATCAATATCGCTCGGGGATGTTTCGTCGGGTTTCTACTGATCTTCCCGTTTACGGCGCAGGCCTCCTCAAGTGCGGGCGAAACCGTAATCGAGCGCGGCAGTATCGATGACGACTACTATGCCGCCGGTGGGGTTGTCGATATCGACGCCAGTGTTGCGGGCGACGTTATCGTTGCCGGTGGCGAAATCTATATTGGCCATTTAGTCGAGGGCGATGTTATTGCCGCTGGCGGAACACTCAAAATTCGAGGTGAAGTCAGGGACGATATTCGGATTGCCGGCGGCGATATCAATGTCGATGCCGTTATCGCCGACGATCTCGCCGCTGCCGGCGGTTCGATAACCCTGTCACCCGGAACAACCGTTGGCGGAAACGCATGGCTGGCCGGCGGCGAAATTCACATGGCGGGCACTATTCACGGTAACCTCAAGTTAGCCGGTGGTCATATTCGCCTTTCCGGTCGCGTGCGGGGCGATGTCGAAATCGATGGCGCAGAGATTGAAATCCTCGAAGGCGCGCAGATCGACGGTGAGCTGGATTATAAAAGCCCGCAACCGGCAACCGCCGATGACGGTGCAACCGTCTCTGGAAAGATAACCTACGAAGCGGCGGACTGGGGTTACGCCGACCACGGCTTTGGCCTGTTCTTTTCGATTACACTCGCGGTAGCGAGTATTCTTTTTTACCTGTTTTTCCCGCATTACACGGTCGCCTCGGTCAAGCGGATGGGTTCAGATCCCTGGTCCAGCCTGGGCCTGGGATTTATTTTCACTGTGGCAACACCGATGGTCGCTTTCATGCTCATGCTGATAGTGCTGGGGCTCTGGGTAGGCTTGAGTTTGCTGGCGCTTTACTGCGTGGCTTTATTGTCGGGTTTTCTGATTGGCTGTTTTTTCATTGCCGATCTTGGTGCGAAACTTTTAAAGCTGGATATTGCCTCGCGCGGGCGCCGATTGATTTCGGTGATAGCCGTTATTTTCTTACTGGGACTAATACAGCTGATTCCGTTGCTGGGTGGTCTGATCCTGTTTCTGCTGCTGCTGTTTGGACTGGGTGCAGGATTGCTGCAATTGCGCTACGTTTATCGACCAGTCGAAGCGCCGTCATAAAACTGCAGGCATTCGGGCTCACGCCCCCGGACAACCCGTTTTCCCTTCAATTTCCCATGAGTCTCGGTGACCACCGTATGCTGGCCTTCACGATGATGATCATCGTAAAAGTAGATCACGACCCAGTCATGGATACGGTTCAGGCTATGCGCACGCGCGGTATTCGAATAAAGCGCGGTAAAGTGCCAGTGATCGTAAGTGGCGTGCAGGATGGGTAACCAGGCCTTGTTTTCAGGATTGAAGCGTCTCGGTGTGATCTTCGGTAACCTGTCGCTCCCGGCCTTCGCACGGTATTCCTCGTCGACCTTCAGTACCAGTCTGATATCGGGCCTGGCGCTGTCCTCGCGGACTGGTCTGAACTGTCGGCGTTGTTCATCGAGGTGTTTTTGCAGCCAGGATTCAATCGCCTCGCGACGTTTGTTGCCAAGGCCCTCGACCCTTGCGAGCTCACCGTCGCGTGCCGCGTTTTCGAGCGCTTCGAGACTTTCGACATGCAGCGTATCGTGAATGCGTTCCGCCAGCGCCCTGCCAACCGTTGGAATCTCGCGGAACAAAGCCACCGGATCTGCAGCGCCCTTGAGATTCTCGAGGCGCGACATGCGCCCGGTGGCGATGTACTCGTAGATCGAGCGCGCGATTCCCTCACCGATTCCCGGCAGAGCGACAAGCCCCTTGATGCCCTTGGCCTGCATCAGGTCGGCGATGTTTTGAGGCATATTGTCGAGCGTATCCGCGGCATGAAGATAGGCGTTGATGCGAAACGGATTGGCCTGTTGCGCTTTAAGCAGTGCCGCAATTTCACGCAGATTTTTTGCTACTTCGTGGTTGTAAGCCTGCATTTTGCATACCACTCGTATTCAGGAATCTTCCTCGACGATTAATTTTAACGATCTGTCCTGAAAAAAGGCTTGATTTGAATCATCGATCTGGGCGATTACGAAAAGCGTCTGGTCGAACACTATTATTCCTACAGCCTCGGCGAGGAGCAGACCGACGTTATCCGGGCAAATTGAGCGGTTAGCATAATCGGCAGCCTGCTGTAAGCGGGCCTGTGCCGGGAAAAGTGTGAAGCAGTTGCGTTTGATTCAGACCTGATTCAGGTAAAATGCGTTATGGTTACACGAACTCGCTTCTGGGCTGATAGCGCGAATGGCCGACGACACAGTATTTGATCTCGATGGAATCCTTGCAAGGTTGCAGAATCGCCGTGAATTTCTGCAATTGCTCGGCAAGGGCCTTGGATATGGCGCCATCGCGACCGTGTTGCCGGCCTGTGGCGGCAGCAGTTCGGACTCGGCTGACGAGCCTTCGTCTCCAGCTTCGCCCCCGAAAATCGCTGTGCCGAAGGCGAGCCCTGAATACACGGTGCTCAAGCGCACCAGCTTTGGCCCCCATCGGGACGAGCTCGCGTCGATTAAAAATATCGGCATTACCGACTATCTCGAGCGACAGCTCGATTACGAGAATATCAATGTAGATGCACTGGAAACCGAGATTGCGACGCAATTCCCCCTGACGCTCCAAACCCCGGCAGGATTGATCCAGAATTTCCCGAATAATATTTTTGACGTTGCGACCCAGATGATTGCGGCGACGCAGTATCGCCAGATGTTCAGCGGGCGCCAGCTGTTTGAAATCATGGTCGAATTCTGGGGCGATCACTTCAACATTCACCTGGTTAACGGGCTTGGCCCGACCCTGAAGCCGTATGACGACCGGCAGGTGATTCGCGAGCATGCACTCGGCAACTTTCGTGAGCTGTTACATGCCTCGGCAAAGAGCCCGGCAATGCTGTTTTATCTCGATAACTTTTTCAACCAGGTCGGCGGCCCGAACGAAAACTATGCGCGGGAGCTGATGGAGCTGCATACGCTCGGGGTCGATGGCGGTTACACTGAAGATGACGTCAAGGAAGTTGCGCGCTGCTTCACCGGATGGACCTTGCGTTTCCCGAACGATGCAACGCCTGCCGAGCCCTATGGCGAATTCGTTTTCGCCGACGGGATTCACGATAACCTTGACAAGGAAGTGCTCGGCAATCCAATAGTTGCGGGCGGCGGTCAGTCCGATGGCGAGCAGGTGCTTGATATACTGGCCGCGCACCCGTCGACGGCAAACTTTATCGCCACCAAGCTGTGCCGGCGTTTTATCAGCGACTCGCCTCCGCAAGCGGCGATCGATTCCGTCGCCGCGGCGTTCACCAGTTCCAACGGTGAAATCAAGGATACACTGCGCGCATTATTCGCAACCCCCGCTTTTCTCGATAGCGCCGATCTCAAGATTACCCGGCCGAGTGAATACCTGGCGGCGCTGGTGCGTGCCCTGGCGCCCGATACGGCATACCCGCCGGATAAGGGCCTGTTCTGGTTCTATGCGCAAAATACACTCGGCCAGTTACCTTTTTACTGGCCTACCCCGGATGGGTTCCCGGACCAGCAGAGCTACTGGGCCAGTACCGGCGGATTATTGAACCGCTGGCGCCTGTCTTTCCTGAGCTTTGCGGGCATTATCCCGGGTGTCGATACCATCGATATTGATTACAGTTCGATGCTGAGCGGTGCCAATACGCTGGCAACGGTACTGGATAAGATCACCGAAGCCGTATTGATGCGACCGCTATCGAGTGATGACCGCAGCATTATTCTGGCATGGCTTACAGACTATTTTAACAAGGCCGAAGACGAGCCTTTGCTTGTAAACGAACCCGAGCAAGCCTCTCCGTTCATCGCAGCGGTGCTCGTCAGTTCGGTTTATTTTCATCTGCGCTAGGAGTGAATGGTGTCGACTGCCGGTAAAATTGTTGCCCACCCCTCGGGTGCCCTACAGCGATACTGACTATTACAACCATCGCCCAACTATTAGCATCCCTGCACCGGGAAACCCCAATGCCGGCATTCCCCTGGTCAACTATTATGAATATCCGATTCTCAATGGCTATGCATTGCATCCGAAGCTGCAACCGCTCGAGTCGATTTATAATCGCGGCGACCTGGCCCTGGTGCATGCCACGGGGATGCCGCACCAGATAAGGTCGCATTTTTCGGCGCAAAACCTGATCGAGCGCGGCGTGGTTGAAAAAAGCGGGCCGAATACGGGCTGGCTGGGTCGCCACCTCGCGTCTAGTCCGGCGGCATCAAGCTCGGCGTTTCGCGCCATTTCGATCAGCGGTAACGTGCCGGTTGCCCTCAGCGGCGCGGCGCAACCGCTTGCAATTGATAATTTAAACGATTTCGGCTTCGACCAGGGCATTCTCGATTCTGGCTATCCGCAGGTACTCGCCGAACTTTTCCAGAGCCCGGTGCCTTTTTATGGGACGGCCGGTGCAGCGCTGACGGCAATGCAAGAATTGCAGGCGGCCAATCTGGCCTCGTTTCCCCCCGCTAACGGTGCGGTCTACCCGGATACCGCACTCGGTAACAAGATGCGGCAGGCAGCCCAGTTGATTAAATCCGACCTGCCGGTTGAAGTGATCTGTATTGATTCCGACGGCTGGGACCATCATGAGAGCCTGCCAACCTACATTGACCTGTCGTTGGATGAGTTGGCTAAGGTGCTGCAGGCCTTTGACACCGATATGGATGTCGGTATGGCCCGAATAACGGTGCTGGTTTATACCGAGTTTGGTCGCCGGATCAAGGAAAATCTCTCGCTGGGTACCGATCATGGGACCGGTAGCCTGGCTTACCTGATGGGCGGCGGTGTTAATGGCAAACAGGTCATCAGCGACTGGCCCGGCCTGGTTGTCGATGAAGAAAATGAAGATCTTGTAATTACCACGGATCTACGTAGCGTGATATCTGAGTTACTCATTAAACGTCTCGGTGGCACCGATGTCGGTACGGTTTTCCCCGGATTCACCGGCCCGACTGACGTCAACGCCTTTGATATAAACTGATTTTCGAGCTAGCTAATGGTTTCTATTAAACCTTGTTTCCAGGCTGGCGTTTGCCTTGTGAATCGCGACCGGCATGGCTATGATGCTGGATTCAGGAAATCGTAAATAAAGAGGTTTGTCATGAAAGTCTGTGTACTCGGCGCGGCCGGTGGAATCGGTCAACCGCTCTCCCTGTTACTTAAATTGCAGCTTCCGGCGGGTAGCGAGCTGTCGCTTTACGACGTGGCGCCTTTTACACCCGGTGTGGCGGTTGATTTAAGCCATATCCCGAGCGATGTCTGCGTTACCGGCTATGTCGGTGATGATGTCGAGGCTGCGATGAAGGATGCCGACATCGTCGTGATCCCTGCGGGCGTGCCGCGCAAACCGGGCATGACCCGCGACGACCTGTTCAACGTGAATGCCGGGATCGTCAAGAACCTTATCGGCACTGGCGCTAAAGTGTGCCCCGGGGCCTGCTTTGCGATCGTCACCAACCCGGTCAACTCGACCGTCCCAATCGCTGCCGAAGTGCTCAAGGCTGCCGGCGTATACGACCAGCGCAAATTGTTTGGCGTCACCACGCTTGATGTTATCCGTTCCATCACCTTTGTCGCGCAGACCGCAGGCAAAAGCGTTGATGAAGTCAGC
>CALZHS010000242.1 GCA_945787265.1 uncultured Gammaproteobacteria bacterium
CGCAGCATCAAAACCGACCTCGAGCAGGCCCTTTTCGACATTACCGAAGTCGCGGTTGTCGTTAAACCATTCCGGCATCGGCGGGAAACCGGCGTTACTGGCGGAACCTTCACCGTAATCGATTTTCTTGGTCCAGCGGCCGACCCGCATCCATTCAACCACCGAGTCCGGATGATCCTGGCAAAGATCGGAGCCGAGCCCGATATGATCGACACCCATAATTTCGGCGCAATCTGCAATCATCTGGCAAAAACTCTGCAAACTGCAGTCACTGCCATCCTTAAGATGATGCGGGTACATGCTGAAACCGAGCATGCCACCGGTTTCGCGAAGCCCTTTCAGGATCGCGTTCGACTTGTTGCGCAACGCCGGGTGCCAGAAGGCCGGGTTAGCGTGGGTAACGACGATCGGGCGGCTACTGACTTCTATCGCATCGAGGGTCGAACGCTCGGCCGAGTGGCTCATGTCGACGACGAGCCCGACGCGGTTCATTTCCTCGATTACCTCGCGGCCCATGCGCGTGACGCCGGTATCTTCCGCTTCGTAACAGCCGGAGGCCAGCAGCGACTGGTTGTTATAGGTCAGCTGCATGAAACGTGCGCCGAGCGTGTGCAGGATTTCGACCAGGCGAATATCGTCCTCCATCGGCGACGGGTTTTGAAAACCATAGAAAATCGCGGTGCGATTAGTGTCGCGCGCGAGGCGCACGTCGTCCCCGGTGAAGCCCTGAAATATCAGGTGCGGAAAGCGTTCAAAGTAGGCATTCCATTGTTCGATGTTGGCCACGGTTTCACGAAAATTTTCGTGGTAGGCGATGGTAACGTGCACCGCGTCGACGCCACCGGCGCGCATCTGTTCAAAGATTTTTTCCGACCAGTTGCCGTACTGCAGCGCATCGATGCGATAAGCGGCCTGGGTCATGCCGGGTTGCCGCTGCTGATGTAGGCAGTCTTCACCGTGGTGTAGAATTCCTTTGCATACTGACCCTGCTCGCGGGGTCCATAGGACGACTCGCCGCGTCCACCGAAGGGCACATGGTAATCGGTGCCGGCCGTCGGCAGGTTGACCATGACGCAGCCGGTTTTCACGTTGCGGCGGAAATGCGTGGCGCGCGCGAGGCTGCTGGTAATAATCCCGGCGGTGAGTCCGAATCGAGTGTCGTTCACGGTTGCCAGCGCCTCGTCGTAGCTATCGACCTTAATCACGCAGGCGATCGGTGCAAACAGCTCCTCGCGGTTAACCTGCCAGTCATTGCGCGTTCCGGCGATCACCGCAGGCGTCATAAAGTAGCCCTCGGTATCGCGTTCGACGCGCTCACCACCACAAAGCAGCTCCCCGCCCTCTTGTTGCGCAAGCGCGACATTGGCCAGATTTTGCTGCAATTGCGAATCGCTCGCAACCGGACCGATCTGGCTGCCAGGCTCAAGCGCGTGACCGACTACCATACCGGAAGCACCCTCAACCAGGCGCTCAACGAACTGGTCGTGTATATCGCTATGCACCACGACGCGCGATGATGCGGTGCACTTTTGCCCGGTACTGCCGAAGGCTCCATTCAGTGCGCAGGCGAGCGCGGTGTCAAGGTCGGCATCATCCATCACCGCCAGCGCATTCTTGGAACCCATTTCCAGCTGCACCCGGGTGAAGTTAGTCACCGCTGACTGGGCAATGCCCCGACCTACCGGTACCGATCCGGTAAAGCTGATCGCGTTGACCAGCGGGCTTTCAACCAGCTCCTGGCCGACGCCACTACCCGAACCCATAACCAGGTTGAACAATCCCGCCGGGAGATCCTGGCGCGCGATGATTTCCGCAAGCGCAACCGCACTAGCCGGCACCAGGTTGGCAGGTTTCCAGATCACCGCGTTGCCAAACGCGAGTGCCGGTGCAATTTTCCACACTGCGGTCGCCATCGGGAAGTTCCACGGTGAAATGACGGCCACGGTTCCGACCGGCTCACGGCGCACATCGACTTCGATGCCTGCGCGCACCGAGTCGGCGTTGTCGCCGATCTGTCGCAACACCTCGGCGGCGTAGTAGGTGAAAAACTGGCCCGAACGATAAACTTCACCCTTACCCTCTGGTTGGGTCTTGCCTTCTTCGCGCGCGAGCAGGGTACCAAGCTCCTCGCAGCGGGCAATCAATTCGTTGCCGATTGCCATCAAAACGCTGTAACGTCGTTCGATACCGGCAGCTGACCATTCTCGCTGCGCATTCTGCGCGGCGTCGAGGGCGCGTTGCAGTTGTGCACTGCCTGCCTGGGCATAATCGCCAATGGTGTCTGATAAATCAGAGGGATTGATATTGGCGATTTCACTCACGCCGGCGAGCCATTCACCCGCGATAAAATTTTGATTGAGGTTGGACATTACATTTCCCGGAAACGACTCAGAAGTAGCACTACACCATAATTCCGGGTGGTCGCGCCGTCAATGGTTAACAACAGCAAGAAGGATCGGATCAATCGAGGATGAGGGTGTCTCCGATTTTGACAGGCTGAAACTGTTCGAGGGGAAGACCACGCCGGGTCATTTCTTCAATAAGCAGTTGCGCAGGCTCCAGTATCGGCTCGATGGTCAGCTGAAAAGTACCCCAGTGAATCGGCAATGACTGTTGCGCCCTGACCTCGAGATGGATATCGATGGCCTGTGCCGGATCGACGTGTGCACTTTGCATGAAGTATCTCGGCGCGTAGGCGCCGATCGGAATCATCGCCAGCCGAAAGGGACCGAGGCGCTGGCCGATGTCCTTGAAATAACGCTGGTTATAGCCGGTATCGCCGGTAAACCAGCTCTTGAATCCCGCAATATCGACGGACCAGCCGCCCCACAGACTCTTGTTGGTATCCCAGGGGGTGCGTTTCGACCAGTGCTGGGCCGGGGTCATCGTTACTTCAATCCGGTCGTTGAAGCGATGACTCTCCCACCAGTCGAGCTCGATGACCCGCTCTGCGGATATTCCGCGTTCGAGAAACCATGCCTTGAGGCCTAACGGCACGTACCAGAGTACCGCATCACCGAACATGTCGACGGTGCGATGATCCAGCGAATCGTAATGGTTGTGTGAAATCAAAACGAAGTCGATCTCCGGCATCTGCTCAAAGGTCAACGCGGGCTGGGTATAACGCGGTTCGACGATAATTTCATAGCGAAACGGGTATTGAGTCAGATGCGGATCGGTCAGGTAGCTGACGCCATCATACTGCACCAGCGCGGTCGCGTGCCCGATCCAGGTCACCCGCGGACGTGATGCAAAAGATCCTATTAAATCCTGGTCAGCTGCACCGACGATGGACCTGATCTCTTCTGGATCACGCGGAGGAGAATCGGGATCCCTGGCGCAAAGCTGGGGCCCAGACCCGGCTCGCCGGCCGCGAGAGCAATCGCAGCTATGCGTTATTCCCTTTGACGCAACTCGATATTTTTATTAATAGAATTATTATTATTTCTTGGGGTTTACGATGACAAATAAAGTGCGTGAATTCGTTTTCGAAGTACTTCATTACTATTTTAGAATTAGTACAAAGTTTCGACTTGGCCGACCCGAGCTCGGGGTCGTCGCAAGGCATCGGAGCAAATTCTATGCGGACATGTGGCGTGACGCCGCGGCGCACCTGAAGGCCGATATCCGCAACATAGGCGGTAATATTTTCGAGATCTCGAAGTCGGGCAAGACCGTGAAGACCTGGCAGGCCGAAACCTCTCTGGACAATCTGATCGATCCGATCCTGACCGGCAACAAGCCGCTCATCGCAAAGCTGTTGTCCGACATGGAAATACCCACGCCGCGGTATTGCGAATTCGAGAAGAGCGGCCTGCCGGACGCGCTGAAATTTCTCGCCGACATGGCAGGGCCCGTCGTGGTGAAACCGTCGGATGGAACCGGCGGCGGCAACAGCGTGGTCACCAACATTACGAGCCCGTCCCGCCTGATTACGGCGGCCGCGAATGCGCGCGTAAGCGGCGCCCGAATGCTGATCGAGGAACAGGTCCCGGGCGACAATTATCGGCTCCTGTACCTTGACGGCGAATTGATCGACTGCGTGCTGCGAAAATCGCCGACCCTGACCGGGGACGGGGCATCGACGCTGCGCCAACTCGTGGAACAGGAGAACCGGATGCGCCTGGAGACCGGCTCGGAAATGGCCCAGGTCCTGCTGTCAATCGACATGGACATGAGGAACACCCTGGCGGCACAGGGGCTGAAGCTGACGAGCGTCCCGTCCGCCGGTCAGCGGGTGAAGATGAAAGAAGTCATCAATCAAAACC
>CALZHS010000243.1 GCA_945787265.1 uncultured Gammaproteobacteria bacterium
ACCTGTATCGCCGTGAGCTGGTTCAGGCAGGAGACCCGCATTGACGTCAGGGGATTTGTCAGTGCCTCGCGCGCGGGAGCGGAGGCCAGCCTGAAGATCGGTGCGACGGTTGGCGTCATCGGAATCATCATCGGCGTTCTGACCTATAGCGGCCTGATCCTGACCTTTGCCGACATTGTCATCGAACTGGCTGCCGGACGCCTCTACCTGACCATCCTGCTGATCGCGGTGGCCTCGCTGATCCTGGGTATGGGCGTTCCAGTGACGGCAGCATACCTGATCACCGCGGTAGTGGCGGTACCCGCGTTGACGCATCTCGGGGTTAACGAGGTTGCGGCACACATGATTGTTTACTGGTTGTCACAGGATTCCAATATCACACCGCCGGTTTGTATCGCCGCTTTTGCGGGTGCAACCATCGCCAAGGCCAACATGTGGGCAACTGCCTGGGTAGCATTCAAGATGGCCAAGTTTCTATACCTGGCACCTTTTCTGTTCGGTTATGTTCCTGGCTTTTCACTTGACGGCAGCGCCTCGGATATCGCAATCACATTCTTGCTGGTGTTCTTCGGGACCTGGGCCTATAGCTGGCTACTCAGTGGTATCTGGCTGAATCGCTTCAAGAAGGACACCGCTTCAGCCAAGAGCTGAGCCGTAACCTCGTCAGCCCGGGCCAAAGACTTCGCCGTTTTCGATTAGCTGGTCACTGAGCAGGTAGAGAAAGGTATTGATATGGTCTTCAGGCGTCGGTAAACGATCATTATTATCGGCGGCCGGATAAGCGCGAACCTGTAAACCGGTGCGCGTTTTACCCGGATTGACACAGTTTACGCGCAGGTCGCTACCCTCGTATTCGCGCGCCAGCAGGCCAGCCATTTCCTTGAGTCCCTGCTTGCTGACCTGGTAGGCGTCCCAGTAGGCGCCGGTTTTGTCGTCAATCATGAATACGATCGAGCCATTGCCGGAGCGACCCAGTAACGGCAGGCAGGCGCGCGTCAGCAGGTAAGGCGCATGCAGATTGACCTGGTGTACCCGGTACCAGGTAGCGGCATCGCTTTGCGCAAATACCGTCGGTGCGCCCAGAATTGCAGCGCAATGAATGATGCCGTCCAGGCGCCCTAACTGGCTTTCGATATTACTCGCCATTTCCAGGTAGTCCTGTTCGGAAGCACCCTCAAAGTTGATCGGATAAATCGCTGGTGTCGGGTAACCCGCCTGTTCGATCTCATCGTAGAGCGATTCGATCAGGCGCAAATTTCGACCAACCAGGATGACCGTTGCGCCGTGGGCCGCCAGCGCAGTCGAAATGGCCTTGCCAAATCCGCCGGTGGCGCCGGTAACCAGGATTACCCTGTCGCTGAGCAAATCATCGGTGGCTTTAAAATTTTCCGGTACCATTTTCATTGATTTGCCAGAAGTGGATGTTGCATCAGGTCGGCGGGGCGTTCGATCGAGCCGTCTGCTTTCCAGTCGTCGGTACGGGTACCGTGTTCGATATAACCGTAGCTCGCGACCAGGGTTTTCATTCCCGCCGCCTTGCCGGCGACGATATCACGTTCGTCATCACCCACGTAAACGCAGCGGCTGCATTCGACCTGCAGGCGTTCGGCCGCTACGGTTAACGGCATCGGGTGGGGTTTACGATGTTCGAGCGTATCGCCACCGATGACGACGCTAGCACGTTGCGCGAGACCCAGCTGCTCCAGCAGGGGATGGGTTAACCACTCGGGCTTGTTGGTTACGATGCCCCAGGGCATCGAACGCGCTTCGAGTTCGCCAAGGATCGCCTCGTAGCCGTCAAACAGTCTCGATTGATCGGCTATGATTGCGCGGTAATGTTGCAGAAACCGCTGTCGCAGTGGCTCGATCTCCGCTTCGGGAACTTTTCCTGCAAAACCCATTCGGGTTAGAACCAGGCCTCCCTGCGATACGTAGGGACGGATCGTGTCGAGGGACAGGGGTTGGAGGCCTTCCTCCTGCATCAAATTGATCAGCGCGCCACCCATATCAGGCGCGGTATCGATGAGGGTTCCATCGAGATCGAACAATACGGCTTCAATCATCGAAGCAGGCGGTCAACAGGTAATTGACGTCGACATCACGGCCAAGCGTGTAGTTTTTTGTGATCGGGTTATAACTCATGCCGGTTATGTCGATAATCTTCAGGCCGGACTTGCGCAGTTGCGCCGAAATTTCCGAGGGTTTAATAAACTTCCGGTACTCGTGGGTACCGCGTGGCAATAATCCAAGCACGTACTCGGCGCCGAGAATCGCCAGTGCGAACGACTTCGGATTACGGTTGATGGTGGATAAAAACAGCTGGCCACCGGGTCTCAGCAGGCGGGTTGCCGCGCTAATTACCGAGTCGGGGTCGGGAACATGCTCGAGCATTTCAAGGCAGGTCACAATGTCGAAGCTGGGCCCGTTTTGCTCGGCAAAGGCTTCCACCGTCGACAGTTGATAATCGATATCGAGCCCCGATTCATGCAGGTGCAACCTGGCTACCTCGAGCGATAACTCGGCCATGTCGATACCGGTAACGCTGGCACCTTTCGAGGCCAGTGATTCGGCCAGGATACCGCCACCGCAACCAACGTCGAGAATTTTCTTTGCGCTGAGACCCCCCGCCTGCTGCTCGATATAGGATACCCGCAGCGGATTAATCTCGTGCAGCGGTTTGAACTCGCTTTCGGGATCCCACCAACGGCTTGCCAGCGACTGGAATTTATCGATTTCGACCGGATCCACATTTATTTCTGTCGGCATAACTAGCTCTTAATTTTTCGCGCCCAGGATACGGCCCTGGAAATTATTTGGTCGCTGTCGAGGTTGCAGAGTTCGAAATCCCTGAGCTGGGCAATCCCGTCGATCCAGACGTGCGAGACTTGCCGACTCGAAGCCGCGTATACGATCTGGGCTACCGGATCGTAGAGCGGCTGGGTATTCAAGCCCGCCAGATTGATGGCAATCAAATCGGCATACTTTCCGACCTCGATGCTACCGATTCGATTCGCCATACCCAGTGCCCTGGCCCCGCTCAACGTGGCCATCTCGATCGCCTGACGCGCATTGCAGGCACTCGCGTTACCGCTGCTACCCTTGGCTAGCATCGCCGCGGTTCGCATTTCCCCCAGCAGGTCGGAGTCGTTGTTACTGGCCGCACCGTCCGTGCCGAGGCTAACGTTGACGCCTTTATCGAGCAAGGCGGCAACCGGGCAAATTCCGCTGCCCAGCTTGAGATTTGATTCAGGGCAATGGGCCACGTTCACCCCGGCTTCGGCTATCCGGTCGATCTCGAATTCATTCAACTCGGTCATGTGCACCGCGATCAGGTTTGAGTTCAGCAGGTTAAGCTGATCGAGACGTTCCAGCGGACGCTGGCCGGTTTTTTGCTGGGCCTCGGCCACTTCTGCCGCGGTTTCGTGTACGTGCATGTGCACCGGGACATCGAGCTCGTTACTGTACATCGCGATCTGGCGCAGCGGTTCGTCTGAAACCGTGTAGGGTGCATGGGGTGCCAGGGCACTGCTGACCAGTGGCAACTCCCGGATTTCATCATGGACCGCAAGCGCCTTGTGCAGGTATTCATCGGCGTTCTGCGCCCAGGGACTGGGGAAGTCGAGTACGATAAGACCAACAACACTGCGCATGCCGATCTGCTGTGCGCAGCGCGCAATTTCGTCCGGGAAGTAGAACATGTCGCTCAGGCAGGTGGTGCCCGAACGAATCATTTCGGCAGCGGTCAGTTTGAAGCCGTCAACGGCGAACTCAGGATTTACCCAGCGCGCCTCGGCCGGCCAGATATGCTCCTGTAACCATTCCATCAGGGGTATGTCGTCGGCCATTCCGCGAAACAGGCTCATCGACGCATGGGTGTGGCTATTCACCAGTCCAGGCATTAGTGCGCAATCGGGTAACTTGACGAGCTCGGCCTGCGGGTAACAGGGAAGTTCGCTAATTTCGTCAATGCTGGTCAGGGACTGGATCCGATTATCTTCGATGACGACGCTGTAATCCTGCAGCACCTCGAATCCCGGGTTCACCGTTATAATCCAGTCAGGCTGGAGGATTTGATAGTGATGTTGCATAAACGAACCTTACAAGATTAATTAACCCACTGAAAACGAAATTTATCAATCCTGGCAGCTTTGCTCGAGGTTTAGGGCTTTCGTGTAATGAAAACGCTTAAATCCGCTTATTTCAACGCTGACGAGCCGATCTTATCGGTAGTGTTGACCCTTGGGTTTGTGATAAAATCCCGCAG
>CALZHS010000244.1 GCA_945787265.1 uncultured Gammaproteobacteria bacterium
TGGGGATTAGCACTCATGCGGCGCTCACCGCCGGGTGCACGCGCCTTGAGTTCGGGGATCAACGCGCCGTTGTCGTCGAAAAGATCTTGCGGGCGGTAGCGCCGCATCCAGGTTTCCAGGCTTTGCAGATGCTCAGGATTGGTATGCATGCCACCCATCGGCACCTGGTGAGCTCTCCAGAAACCCTCGACACGATTGCCGTCGACTTCCCGCGGTCCGGTCCATCCCTTCGGTGTTCTCAACACGATCATCGGCCAGCGCGGTCGTTCGGCGATGCCCGATACTCGCTGGGTCTGCTGAATTTCGCGAATTTGCTGAATGCAGGTCTCCATGACGGTCGCCATTTGGCGATGGACCGCGGCGGGATCGCTGCCTTCGACGAAATAGGGCGTATATCCATAACCACGAAACAGCTGTTCGAGTTCCTGTGGCGAGATGCGTGCGAGGATGGTTGGATTGGCAATCTTGTAGCCGTTCAGGTTCAACACCGGCAATACCGCACCGTCGCGAATCGGATTGATGAACTTGTTTGAATGCCACGCGGTCGCGAGCGGGCCTGTTTCCGCTTCACCGTCGCCGACCACGCAGGTCACGATCAGGTCAGGGTTATCGAGTATCGCACCGTAGGCATGCGACAGGCTGTAACCGAGTTCGCCACCCTCATGAATCGAACCGGGTGTTTCAGGCGTTACGTGACTACCGATGTACCCGGGAAACGAAAACTGTTTGAAAAAACGTCGCATGCCCTCGATGTCCTCGCTCTTGTCCGGGTATATTTCGGAGTAGGTTCCCTCGAGGTAGACCGGGCCCAGTACACCGGGCGCTCCGTGACCGGGACCTGCCATGAAAATCATGTCGAGATCGTACTTGTTAATCAGTCGATTGCAGTGGATGTAGACGAAACTCAGGGCCGGAGATGCGCCCCAGTGGCCCAGCAGTCGATTCTTGACGTGTTCCTTTTTCAGCGGTTCGCGCAGCAACGGGTTTGCCTGCAGGTAGATCATGCCCACCGCCAGGTAATTGCAGGCGCGCCAGTAAGCATCGATCAGCTGCAGTTGATCGTCGCTGAGTGTCTGTTCTGAGTTTGCGGTGCTGATCGCATCCATATTTTATGTCCCCGGTGTCAAGATTCAGTAAGCATATTTTGGCATTAATCCCCGCTAGCTCGGGGTCGATGGTTGAGTTATTCCTCAACCAGGATTAATCCTAATTCAAGAACCCCCGATTGACTATTAGCTTAAAATTTCCGTGCCTGATGCACCATTATGGAACCCGTTTGTGACAAATCAATGTCGAGCTGTTGTTTATATCCGCGCTCACTGCGAGGCTTTATTTTCGGAAAAGTTACTTATAATCCCGTTTTTGTCTGGCAACTTCATCCCGTGTCGATCCTGTCGCAGCTGAATACCGAGACCCGCCTTGGCCGCCTACCCGAACATTTTTACCGGCGTGTCAGTCCGCAGGCGCTGAACAATCCTTACCTGGTCGCTTTCAGCCCGGCAGTTGCGGAATTGCTTGATATCGATCCCGCGTTGTTCCAGCAGCAACAGCTGATTGATTTGCTGACGGGCAATACACTCGTGCCTGGCAGTGATCCGATCGCCATGCTCTACGCGGGTCACCAGTTCGGTCATTACGTGCCGCAGCTTGGTGACGGGCGCGCCCTGATGATCGGTGAAATTGCTGACGTCACCGGCAGCAACTGGGAGATTCAGCTTAAGGGTTCGGGATTGACTCCGTTTTCGCGCATGGGTGATGGTCGCGCCGTGCTGCGCTCGAGCATACGTGAATTTCTCGGTAGCGAGGCGATTGCCGCACTCGGAATTCCGACCACGCGGGCCCTGTGCGTGACCGGAAGCAACGACCCGGTATACCGGGAACGACCCGAAACCGCCGCGGTATTGACCCGCGTTGCGCCAAGCCACATGCGCTTCGGCAACTTCGAGGTTTTTTTCTATCGCCAGCAATATGGTGAACTGAAAATCCTGGCCGACCATATCATCGAGCACTTTTATCCCGATTGTGATGGCGCCGAAAATCCCTACCTCGAGTTGTTGCGCCAGGTCATCGAACGCACCGCCAGTCTCGTCGCGCAGTGGCAGTTGATCGGTTTCACTCACGGTGTGCTGAATTCCGACAACATGTCAATGCTCGGCCTGACCATCGATTATGGTCCCTACGGATTTCTCGATACCTACGAATCCGGTTTTGTCTGTAATCATTCCGACGAGCAGGGACGTTATGCCTACGATCAACAACCCCGCATCGGCCTGTTCAACCTGTCCTGCCTGGCACAGGCAATGCTGCCGCTGATCGACGCTGACAGCGGCGAAGCGGCGGCCGAAAAGGCCAAACAGTTACTGGCCGACTACCAACCAGCCTACCTGGCTCACTTCTACCGGGGCATGGCGTCAAAGCTTGGATTGCAGGCGTTTCGCGACGGAGATGAGGAATTGTTTCACGGCCTGTTTGACGTCATGGAAGGGCAGGTCGATTTTACCAATTTTTTCCGCGCGCTCAGTGATGCCGCCGGCGATAACAACGACCACTCGTTGCGCGACCGGTTCGTCGAGCGCGAGCAATTTGATCATTGGTACGAAGATTACCAGGCGCGAATCAAAACCGAAACGATCGAAGCCGGGTTCCGTCGGCGCCAGATGCGCGCTACCAACCCGAGATTCATCCTGCGAAACTACCTTGCGCAGCAGGCTATTGCGCGCGCCGAGGATGGAGATTACGGTGAGGTTGAAACCCTGCATCAACTGCTGCAAAAACCTTTCGACGACCAGCATGAGCTCGCCGAATACGCGGCAGAACCCCCGGACTGGGCACGCCATATCGATCTCAGCTGTTCCTCGTGAGACTTGCATGTTCTCATTCTTTTCTCTAGACTGGGTGAGAATAAAGTGAGAAGAGTTATTATCGATGCTGACTTCACAGGAACAAAAGACACTCCAGTTTATCCGTAATTACCTGGCGCAATACGGCTATGCTCCCAGGTTCAAGGAAATTGGTATGGCCATCGGCGTAACGTCGCATGGCACCATTCACCGCTACGTGCAGTCGCTGGAAGACAAGGGTTATATCAACCGGGTCAAGGGCAATTCTCGCGGCATGAGCCTTGTCGATTTGCCGCTGGTGAGTCCGCCGACGATACCACTGGCGGGGAAGATCGCGGCGGGGTCGCCGATTGAAGCGATCGAGGACCAGCAGGAACTGAACCTGGCCGAAATGTTCATGGGTCCCGAGTTATTCGCGCTGCGCGTTACCGGCGATTCGATGATTGATGCCGGTATTCTCGATGACGATTATGTCATCATAAAGAAACAACCGGTCGCCAATGACGGGGATATCGTGGTTGCAATGATCGACAAGGCAGAGGCCACGTTAAAACGTTTTAAACGCAAGAGCGAAAGCCTGGTGGCGCTGATCCCGGCGAATGTCGAGATGGAGCCGATGATATACGCGGCCGAACGCGTCAGTATCCACGGCGTTCTGGTTGGCCAGTTAAGACACTATCGATAGGTCCGCTGTCAGCCCCGCGTACGCGGGATTGCGCAACTACGAAAATCTTACGAGCACCCTCACCTTTAGCAGATTCCCGTCTCCGCGGGAACGGCGGCGCAGTCCTGCCGCGGATGAAATCCAGGATTAACATCGTCACGGCAGTGATTGGAGGTGCCGTCCCGACCTTTTAGATTGAAATCAAGCCGTTAACTGTTGCTGAATTTTGCGCAGCATTTCAGCAATTATCTTCGAGTTGCCGGCGACGACCTGGCCATTTTCGAGAAAATTGCCGTCACCGCCGTAGTCGGTAACAATGCCACCCGCCTCGCGAACGATCAGTGCGCCGGCGGCGAGGTCCCAGGCGTTGAGCCCGGATTCCCAGAAACCATCGAGGCGTCCCGCCGCGACATAGGCCAGATCGAGTGCCGCGGAACCGGCGCGCCGGATATCGCTGACCGAGCTAAAGAAGGCGCTAAAAAGTTTCAGGAATTCATCAAGTTGACCCGGGTTTTTAAATGGGAAACCGGTTGCAAGCAGAGCGCCCTCGATTGTTTTCAGGTTAGCGACCCGGATACGGCGATTGTTGAGGGTGGCGCCATCACCACGACTGGCAGCAAACAGTTCCTGTTTGAAAGGGTCGTAAATCACCCCATGCGCGAGGCGTCCCCGATGTTCGCAGGCTATCGAGACGGCATAGTGGGGAAAGCCATGCAGGTAATTGGTAGTGCCGTCAAGCGGATCGATGATCCAGCG
>CALZHS010000245.1 GCA_945787265.1 uncultured Gammaproteobacteria bacterium
AATATCGACGAGGATCTGGCGCGCAAGATGATTTCCCCGCAACTCGGCAACGCGGCGAAACTGTCCCGCGCCCATGATATTATTGAAAATCGGACCAATGACAGTGACCTCCGGTCACAGGTCGCTACCCTGCACCAGGCCTACCTGAAACAATCTGCCGAGCGCTGAACAAAGCATGAATCAGAGCCTCGACATGTGGTACCTGTTTTCGGCTATACTTTAACTGTTTTGCAGATCTCCACGAGCGATGCCGCCTAAATACCAAATCTTCGAGCAACCACTAAACGAGCGCATCCGCATGTGCCTGCGTGTCGAAACCCTGATGAAACGGTTTCATTACTTCGAGGCATTAAAAGGTGACTGGAGCGCCTACAGCGCATTGCTGACAATTCTCGAACTTACCGCTTTGCTGGAACGCGGCGATTTGAAACAGGAGTTGATGAAAGAACTCGAGCGACAGCACAGCTCTCTCAAGGCGCTTTCAAAACACCAGGGAATCGATCATTCAAAGCTGGATCTCATACTAAGCAAGCAAAAGAACTCGCTCGATCGACTGCATCAGCTCGATGGTAAACTGGGCGAGCATTTGAAACGCGTTGATTTTCTGCTCGGTATAAAACAGCGCACCTCGATTCCAGGAGGCGCCTGTGACTTTGATCTGCCGCAACTTCGATTCTGGCTCAATCAAACCCACGAGGAACGACTCTCGGATCTGCATGAATGGGTAGCGCCCTACGCCCGACTGGAACAGGTTATCGATTTGATTTTGACAACCATTCGCGACAGCGCCTCGGCCAAGGCGGTGGTCGCAGATAAGGGATTCTATCAACAGTCGCTGGATACAAAGAAATCAACACAGTTAATTCGCATCGGCGTCGACGCCAGTAAACTGATTTATCCGGAGGTCAGTGCCGGCAAACATCGATACTCGGTGAGGTTTATGCAGGTCACTCCCGGGGATACACTGGCTACCCAGGTCAAGCAAGATGTCAAGTTCCAGCTTTCCCGCTGCTCTTTATAGCCTCTAGAATCGGGATGTCGGCAGGTGGAAAACGAAAGTTTTCGACCTGGTTCAAATCGATCCATCTGATTGCCTGTTGTTCCCTGGACATTATCTCTCCCTGGTATTCCTCGACTGACCAGGTATCGAGCAAAATACTGCGATCGGGATAACGATAGTAAACCTGCATGAAGGGTAACGCCCTGGTCGGCTGTATATTGATTTCTTCTGCCAGTTCGCGCTGCAGGCCCTGCCAGGGCGATTCATGCGATTCCAGTTTGCCGCCTGGAAACTCCCAGTAGTCTTCGAGGTGCTTGCCCTTCTGACGCTGCGCGATCAGAAACTGGTCACGATCCGGCTGTTTCCAGATGAGAGCTGCGACCACGTGGATGTAATCCCCGGTAATCCTGGCAGGATTGATGACCGGGTTTTCAGCTGCGGTATTCGGCATTTATCCTGACGTACTCATAAGACAGATCCGAGGTCCAGATCCTTGCGCCTGCATCCCCCAGATTCAAATTGACCCTGATTTGTATTTCCTCACCATCCATCGCGGCCTGCCCCATGGCTTCCGTATACGCGGGATCAGGCAGACCCTGTCGCAGCAGGCAGGTATCGCCAAGATAGAGATCGACGGTCTCGATATCGAGTTGATCAACCCTGGCGCGACCGATGGCGGCCAGGATTCGTCCCCAATTGGGATCCGATGCAAACAGCGCGGTCTTGACCAGCGGTGAATGGGCAATACAGTCCGCGACTTCCCGCGCATCAGCCGCGTCTGGTGCCTGCAACACTTCGATTTCAATGAACTTGGTGGCACCTTCTGCATCGCGAATAATCGCCTGCGCAAGCTGCTCGAAGACCTGCGCCAGGGCAGTGATAAACTCGTCGTTTTCAATCGATATTCGCTGACCGCTGGCACCGGTAGCAATCAGCACGCAGGCATCGTTGGTCGAGGTGTCACCGTCGACCGTGATCGAATTGAATGAACTCGCCACCACCCGTCGCAGAATGCTTTGCAATTCGTCTGTCTCGATCAGGGCGTCAGTCGCAACATAACTCAGCATGGTCGCCATATCGGGCCTGATCATGCCCGAGCCCTTTGATATCCCGGTTATCGATACCGTGTTTTCACCGATGACCAGTTGGCTGCTGAAAGCTTTCGGCAGGGTATCGGTGGTCATGATCCCTTCTGCGGCTGGCAACCAGTTATCGACAGCAAGCGATGCATATAAAGACGGAACCGCATCAATGATTTTCTGTCGGGGTAATGGAGCTGCAATGACGCCCGTCGAGAACGGCAGCACGGCCTCGAGCTTTACATTTGCGACATCGGCAACAGCGGCGCAGCTGCCAAGGGCGTCATCAATTCCGAGTTCACCGGTGCCGGCATTCGCGTTACCGGAGTTTATCAGCAGGTAACGCGAGGCTGGTATTTTCGCCAGGTGCCGACGTGCGACCGTCACCGGGGCGGCGCAGAAGCGATTACGGGTAAATACCGCCGCGACATTTGAACCTGCCGCGGCTTCAATCAGCACGAGGTCCTTGAGTTCACTGTTTTGCTTGATACCACCGTGAGTGGCACTCAGACGGATACCCCTGACTGGATGTAGTTTACCCGGCGCTTTCAATCCCACGGCCATGGTAACCGCTCTTAGAGTTTACCGTGGCACTGTTTGAATTTCTTACCCGAACCGCACCAACAGGGTTCATTGCGCCCCACCTTGCGTTCCTTGCGCACGTAGGGTTGGTGCTGCTCTTCCTGTGGTTGCGAGACGTTCAGGGGATTCTGCGCACTGGCATGCTCCATTTTTATATCCTGATCGGGCTGATGGCTTTGCTCCAGGGCTGCAACCTGTTCCTCGCCCCTGATCTGCACCCGGGTCAAGGCCTGAATAACTTCGTAGTTAATACTATCGAGCATGCTGGTGAACATTTCGAACGATTCACGCTTGTATTCCTGGACCGGGTTTTTCTGCGCGTAGCCGCGTAAACCGATGCCCTGGCGCAGGTAATCCATCGCCGCCAGATGATCCTTCCAGTGACGGTCGAGAATCATCAACGTGATCTCTTTTTCGAGGCGGACCAGCAATTCCTCGCCCAGCATATCGGCCTTGGCCTGGTAGGACTTTTCAAACTGCTCGAGGATACGTTCGTAGATGTCATCTTCGGTGATTTGATCATCGCTGTCGAGCCAGCCCTGAATTGATAACTCGATACCGAATTCATTCGCCAGAATCTGCTCCAGACCCGAAATATCCCACTGCTCATCTATAGAATTTGGCGGTATATGCGCACGGAAAACACCCTGCAGCACGTCCTTACGCATGTTGGCAATCGCCTCGGTAATACTTTCGCTATGCAACAGGTCATCGCGCTGCTGGTAGATAACCTTGCGCTGGTCGTTGGCAACGTCATCGTACTGCAGTAATTGCTTACGAATATCAAAGTTGTGGGCCTCGACCTTGCGCTGCGCATTTTCAATCGCCCGGCTCACCCAGGGGTGTTCAATCGCCTCACCCTCTTCCATGCCCAGTCTTTGCATCAGGCCGGCAACCTTTTCCGAGGCGAATATGCGCATCAGGCTGTCTTCCATCGACAGGTAAAAGCGAGATGAGCCCGGGTCACCCTGGCGTCCCGATCGGCCACGCAATTGATTATCGATACGTCGGGATTCGTGCCTTTCGGTACCGATAATATGCAATCCCCCCGCCTCGATTACCTGGTCATGAAGCTGCTGCCATTCGGTGTTCAGCTTGTCGCTCTGTTGCTGCTGGTCTTGCGCAAGGTCTTTTAACTGCACTTCCAGATTTCCACCCAGTACGATATCGGTTCCACGCCCCGCCATGTTGGTAGCGATAGTGACTTTTCCGGGCATACCCGCATCGGCGATTATCATCGCTTCGCGCTCATGCTGCTTGGCGTTCAGTATCTGGTGTTTAATTTTGACCTTGTCGAGTAACCCGGACAGGTACTCAGAGGTTTCGACCGAGGTGGTTCCAACCAGCACCGGTTGGCCTCGGCTGACACAGTCGCGGATATCTTCGATGATCGCTTCGAATTTCTCGCGCACCGTAAGATAAATCAAATCACCATAATCTTCACGAATCATCGGCTGATTGGTGGGCACCACGACGACCTCGAGGCCATATATCTGCTGGAATTCAAAGGCCTCGGTGTCGGCAGTACCGGTCATACCGGCAAGCTTGTTATATAACCTGAAATAGTTTTGAAAGGTGATCGATGCAATCGT
>CALZHS010000246.1 GCA_945787265.1 uncultured Gammaproteobacteria bacterium
CCACCGCTGCGAGAGCGTGGCAGCGATATAAAGTTGCTGGCCGACACGATCCTGACCAGGATGGCCCAGCGCACCCATCGAAGATCCGTAACCTTCGGTGACGAGGCCTACCAGCAAATGCTGAACTATTCATGGCCCGGGAACGTGCGCGAACTGGAAAACGTCATCGAGCGCGCGGTATTGCTGAAACCGAACGGTAGTATCGATGCGGACGACCTTGCATTAAGCAATACCGAGAGCGGCCAGAGACTGCCGCTGTACGAACTGGAAAACCGATTGTCGCTGGATGATTATTTCGTCAGTTTTGTCAAAAAATACCAGGCCCGTTATAACGAAACGGAACTTGCGCGCATGCTCGGGATCAGTCGCAAAAATCTATGGGAAAGGAGACAGCGTCTTGAGATTCCATCCCGCAAGCAATAATCCAGATGGATTCTCGTGATGGATAATCCACCTCTCCGTTTATCGATAAGAATAGCGACCACGATCCTGAACGGATTCGACCGACACTTCACGATTTTCAGTGAAATCACCAGGGGCGCCAGGGAACGCTTCGAGAATGCAGACTGGGAGGCCGAACGCAGGGCCTCGCGCGAAAGAATTCTTTTTTACGACATCCGGGTCAAGGATTCAATCCGCGATCTGCAGGAAGTGTTTGATCTCGAGCCATTCGACAGCCAGCTCTGGTTTGACGTCAAGCGCGAATACGTGCTGCTGATCAGTAACCACCTGCAACCGGAACTGGCCGAGACATTTTACAATTCCGTATTTTGCGCCCTGTTCCATCGAGATTATTTCGGCAACGATTATATATTCGTGCGCAGTGCCGTTTCGACCGAGTTTATTGATTCTGAAAAACCGTCTTATCACGTCTACTACCCGGCCAAGCGCGGATTCCGCGCGTCAATAAAACAGGTATTGCTCGACAGCGGTTTCAACCTGCCGTTTGAAGATATCAATCGCGACGTGCGTAACATCATACACGCCTTGATCAGGCATACCTTTCCGCGGCCACGGCGCGCGCACCTGAATTTCCAGTTCCAGGTGATTAGCACCGTGTTTTACCGTAACAAGGCTGCCTACATCGTCGGCAGGGCAATCAATTCGAACAAGAATATTCCGTTTGCGATCCCGCTGCTACACAGCGGGGACGGCTCAATTTATGCCGACGCCATCATTATCGGCACCCAGGGACTTAACCGGTTGTTCGAGTTTTCCTACGTCTACTTCATGGTCGATCACCCGGTGCCCTCGTCGATCGTGACTTTCCTGCGACGCCTGATGCCAAATCGAAGCAAGGAATCGTTTTATTCAGCGATCGGTTTTCACAAGCAGGGCAAAACCGTTTTTTACCGCGACTTTCTGCATCACCTGAAACACTCCGAGGACGAACTCATTTTCGCGCCCGGTATCAAGGGCATGGTCATGGCCGTGTTTACGCTGCCATCCTACCCCTATGTTTTCAAGGTAATCCGGGATCGCTTCCCGCCGCCGAAAAAAACAACCCGGCAGGAGGTGCTGGACACCTATCGACTGGTCAAGATGCACGATCGGGTCGGACGCCTGTCCGATATTCTCGAGTACTCGCATGTCGCGTTGCCGCGGGCACGTTTTGCCGAGGACCTGCTCGAGGAACTCTACGAAACCTGTGCCAACAGTATTTCCGAGGAGGGCGACCAGATTATTATCAAGCACATTTATATCGAACGTCGCATGACACCCCTGAATATCGCCGTGCAGAAGGCGGACGACCAGTACCTTGGGCGGCTGATGAGAGGCTATGGTGAAGCAATCAAGGAACTGGCAGCGGCCAATATCTTTCCGGGTGACCTGCTAATGAAAAACTTTGGCGTTACCGGGCAGGGTCAGGGCCGCGTCGTGTTCTACGATTACGATGAAATCTGTTACCTGACCGAATGTAACTTTCGTCGCATCCCGGAGGCGCTTTACCCGGAAGATGAAATGGCGGCGGAACCGTGGTACAGCATCGCGGCCAACGATGTTTTTCCGGAGCAGTTCGTGACTTTCCTGTTTGCTGACAACCGCGTGCGCCAGGCTTTTTTAAAGCATCATCGCGATTTGCTCGACGCTGAATTCTGGATTCAAAAGCAGAAAAATATCGAGGCCGGGATCTACGAGGACGTATTCCCCTACCCCCAGAAAATTCGCTTTGCGCGCGAGTCAGCCTAGCTCGAGAGCCGTGGCGCTCAGCAGGATGCCGTCTTCATCGCTATAGAGATATTCTCCGGGACGAAAGATAGCGCCCAGAAAACTGAGCTCGACATTGACCTCGCCCCTGTCCTCCTTGACGCTGCGCAGCGGGTTCGTTGACAAGGCCTTAACGCCGATATCCATGCCGCTGATGTCGACCGAATCGCGAATGCAACCGTTGATGACGGCACCGCTCCAGCCATTTTCAATCAATGCGGCAGCCATCATGTCGCCGAGCATGGCGCAACGCATCGAGGCATCATTATCGATCACCAGCACCCTGCCATCGCCAGCCGTTCTAATCTGTTCGCGTACACGTGAATTGTCATCCAGTGAACGGATGGTCACGATTTCACCGTGAAAACGTTTCCTGCCCCCGAAATTCAGGAGCCCCGGTAACACGATTTGAAGGCTACCCTCGTTCGCGTCGCTTAAATCTGCTGTTTTGAAAGTCATCCAGATTACTCGTCGTCAAAAAAACGCCCACAGTTAAACCGCGGGCGCTTTTATTGTCCAGCAAATATTGTCTAGTGAAATTAACGGCTAGAACTGATCTTCCTCGGTCGAACCCGCCATCGCGGTCACCGATGAAGCACCGCCCTGGATGGTGGTAGTCACATCGTCGAAATACCCGGCACCCACTTCCTGCTGATGCGATACAAAGCTGTATCCTTTATCGGCAGCGGCAAACTCAGGTTCCTGGACCTTTTCGACGTAGTGCTTCATGCCCTCGCCGCGCGCGTAATCGTAGGCCAGGTCGAACATGTTGTACCACATGTTATGAATACCGGCGAGCGTGATGAACTGGTACTTGTATCCCATCTCGGCCAGCTTGTCCTGGAACTCGGCAATGGTCTTGTCGTCGAGATTTTTCTTCCAGTTAAACGATGGCGAACAGTTATAGGCGAGCAATTTGCCGGGATGGACCGCACGCACGGCCTCGGCCCACTCGCGCGCGAAGCCAAGATCCGGGGTTCCGGTTTCGCACCAGACCATGTCGGCGTACCTGGCATAGGACACCCCGCGTGAAATCGCCTGCTCGAGGCCGTTCTTGACGCAGTAAAAACCTTCAACGGTGCGCTCGCCGGTAACAAAGGGTTTATCATTATCATCAAAGTCGGAAGTCAACAGGTTGGCAGCCTCGGCATCGGTACGGGCCAGCACGACGGTCGGTACGCCCATGACATCGGCAGCGAGACGTGCGGCAATCAGCTTTTGCACCGCTTCCTGGGTGGGTATTAATACCTTGCCACCCATGTGTCCGCATTTCTTGACCGCGGCCAGTTGATCCTCGAAGTGAACCCCACCCGCACCCGCGCCAATCATGTTTTTCATCAGCTCGAAAGCGTTCAGAACGCCACCAAAACCGGCCTCGGCATCGGCGACGATGGGCAGGAAATAATCGACGTAGCCGGCATCCCCGGGATTTAAACCGCGGCTCCACTGGATTTCATCGGCACGGCGAAAAGTGTTATTGATGCGACGTACCATCGCCGGAACCGAATCGTAGGCGTATAGCGACTGGTCCGGGTACATGGTTTCGGAGGTATTACCGTCGGCGGCTACCTGCCAGCCTGACAGGTAAATCGCCTCGATTCCGGCCTTTGCCTGCTGCATTGCCTGGCCGCCGGTGATCGCGCCCATGCTGTTGACATAGCCTTTCTTTGCGCCACCGTTTACCTGCTGCCATAGTTTTTCGGCACCCATGCGCGCCAGCGTATTTTCCGGCTGCACCGAACCGCGCAAGCGCACTACGTCTTCTGCACTATAGCCCCGCGTTACACTGGTCCAGCGTGGATTTTCCTGCCACTCCTTCTCAAGGGCGGCGATCTGCTCGTCTCTCGTCATCTCGTCGTATCTCACAAAATACAGATTGATTTAAAAAATCAGGCTCCTGGCCCGCAAACCGCTAAATATACAGCTGTTTTATTATTTAAAAAGTAAATTTACTCAATTTTGTCTATTGGATATCACAATAGCGCCCTGCTCGCCGGTTAACGCCCTTACCGGCCCTGGAAAAGCAGCCAGTAAT
>CALZHS010000247.1 GCA_945787265.1 uncultured Gammaproteobacteria bacterium
GCCAAGATCGAGGAGGCCCGGGAAGCCGGTGACGAATGAGGTCGCGTTTTAGATGTATCGGAATAATCCGCTAGTCAGCTGCACCGCCAGCTGGGCGCCCCGCGGCGGCCATTGCCGGTTACACCAATCCTTGGTCGATCAGCCATTTATTAATGTGTTCTACCCAGTCGTTGCGATTGACGCCGAGCAGCGGTCGGTCCGCGTCGGCAAATTCCCGCGCCAGGCGCGCCACGTCGTCTTCGCGCCGGGCCAGGCGCTCGACCACCAGCCAGGTATTCCACGACGAAGCCAGCGACCAGTCGTCGCGCTCGATATGGCAGTTCGGCAGGCGATAGTGGAATGCCGGGCGCGCCTTGACTTTCGGGTCGTCGATTTCGCGTTCGATACGCTGCGGGTCGATTTCCTTGAGCATCGGTAGCAGATCCAGCGCGCGGTTGCGGGTGGCGTTGTGTTCGAAGTACAGATCGAATAGCCGCTCCATGTCGGTCTCCTCTGCGGCCAGCAGCTGCTGCAGGTAAGACTCGGGGTAGAGGTCGATGTACGGGCTTAAACGCCGCGTCGGATCGACCTCGTGCGCATCCACCAGCCACCATTGCAGCAGCGCGTAGGCGCGCAGGTAACGCTGCAGTGTGTCACAGTCGAGGGCCGGGATTTCGGTGTTGATATGGACCCCGTAGGCCGCCAGCAGCGATTCCTCGGTGCCGACCGCGCCGGCCTGGCGCAGCGCTTCGACCATCGGGTCGAGCGCCTCGAGCCGATCCAGCGGGATCGGCGGGCAAACCACCTCGACCGGCACCATCAATGCGGCCGCCTGGCTCATGAATTCGAGCCATTCGTCGTGGCTATAGGTTTTGTCTTCTTCGGCGGCTTTGCGTTTGAGGTAATCCCAGTCGAGTTCGACGATGAATTCGCCGAGGCCGTCGACCTCGATGGCGGTCTCGGCGGCGGTTTGCGCACCGATTTTTCCGCCGAGCGCCGTTTCGACCGCGCCGACCGCCTGTTCCAGGCCGATGCCGGAAAATTCCAGCTCGTAGCCAACACGACGCAACTCGCCATCTCCGGTCTCGATTTGCGGCGGCTCCTGGTAACGGTTGTCGTCGACATTGTTCATAGTTTCTGCCCCTGTTGGTTACCGCCAAACATGGTTGCTGTTAGCGACGAAGTCAATGCCGGCTCCAGAAACGCCCGGCCGGACGGCGAATTGCAAACCGGGCGAATGGCTGGTTTCCGACCACAGATGCTGGCATTATCAGCCGCTTTGTTATGGGATTCCTGGCGCAAGCACGACCGACAAACAGAAACGCCTGTACGAGTATCTGGCCGACAACTCCGGGGACAGTATACCTATTCACCACTAGCGAGCTTTAGGATCGAAATAAGTATTCTGTCCCCGGAATATTCTCAATTTCGTGTAACAGTGAGCTTAATTTCTACACTGCAAATTAAAGTTAATTGTTACCTTTCCCGCTTTACTCCCGCCCGAAGAGTCGCCGCGCGTTTTCCACGCTGACCTTGCGCCGCACGTCTTCGGGCAGGTCCGCGAGCCAGGCGCGATGCCAGGCGATCAGCTTTTCGAAATAATCCCAGCCATCGTCGGCGAGATCCCAGGATTGGGTTCGCGTAACTCGCCACACCGGGTCGGTGCCGGTGACGAAACGGTCCGGGTATTCGAGTACCAGCTTGCGCCATTCGGGCAGCAGGTGGCCGTCTTCGCCCGCCAGTCCGCCGAAGCGCCACGGGTCGCGCGCGGAAAACTCGATCCAGGCTTTCGGACAGGCCTCGACGATGCGTCGGATGTGTGACGGGTACAGGTTGCCGCCGGCGTGCGCGAACAGGATGTCCAGCGACGGGTAAGCGCGGCAAATTGCCAGGAAGGCTGCCTCGTTGCCCGAATCGATGTGTATCAGCACCGGCACTCGATACTCGACTGCAAGCGCCATCAACTGCACAAACACGTCATTATCGAAACGCGGCTGAAACCCGACCATGAAATGAATTTCGCCGATTCCGTGATAGTCGCCGGTGCGTAGGCCGGACTCCGCCATGGCGACGACGCGCGGATTCAGGTACCAGTCGCGGCGCCCCAGTTCGTGAATATACGGCGAAAACAGCGGGATGACGCGGCCGCCCGAAGCACGAGCAAGCTCGAGCGCGAGTTCGGACGGCGTTCCCGCGGCGACCGCGAATTCGACGCCCGCGGCTTGCAGCTTCGCGGCAACCTGCCCGGCGTCGATCACTTCACGCTGGTCCCAGTTGAAGTGCACGTGTACGTCGGCGAAGGGTGGTGCCGTGATGGCCACGCCCGACCACGCTAGCATGGCGATCGCGGCCAATCCACGCCCGAAGGGTACTGGTCTTATCATTTACTGTCCCGGCAATTAAATACGTCGATTACTATTCCCGAATCAGGATAACAGTTTACTCAAAAGGCCGGGTCCCTTGGATCCCGCTCCAGGCAGGCGATCCGGGTAGATAAGGGACAGATACATTGCTATGCCGTCCCCATTTTTCCCGTTGCCAATCGAGTCGTTGCATTTTTGAATCAAGATGACGCAAAAATACGCAATATGATGTAAAAATATAGCATGCTAGGATTAGCCCCTCGACACAACGATAACAGCTTCGGGGGTCGAACTTTCGGCAGTCAGGTTCTGGATTGCCGATGAAGATTTGCATGCTGATAAACAGAAACCTGCACATTGCTGATGGACCAGATTCTCGACAGACCTGAATTCCAGAGCGCGGTGATTCCGTTTATCGCCGCCCTGCTGGTGTATTCCGGGGCGCGCAAGTTTACCGCGGCCGCCTGGCTTTGCGCGGTATTTGCCGCTTTTCTGGTTTCCGTGGGCCTGATCAACGGCGCCACGATTACGCCCCTGACCGGCACGCGGAAAATCATCCTGCTGGTGCTGGGATCGTTAATCTTTGCCGCGCTGGCGCCTTACGTGATCCGGCGGATCGAACTGCAGCGCGCGGTTGCGCCGGTACTGACGATACTGGCCTTGTTGTGGGTCTTCGGCAAGGTCGTCGCGCGCATGGATATTACCGGAATCCTGTTGTTCCTGGGGGGCGGGCTGGCGCTGGTCTTCTGGCTCGCCTGGGCCTTCGCGCGGATTTCCAGCGACGATGCCCGGCTGCACGGCGCCGGCCTCGGGCTGTTACTCGGTGTCGGTTTGTCGGCGGCTGCCGGCGCCTCCGCCCTGCTGGGCCAACTCGCGCTTGCGATGTCGGCCGCGGTAGGCGGTGTATTGCTGGCCTGGGTGTTGACCGGCAAAGCGGCCAGATCCGAAAGTTTCGGCGGCACGATTTCAACGCTGCCGTATATCCTGGCGGCGGCTTCGTTCGGCCTGGCGGCGACCGTGTTTGCGCGTATGCCCTGGCAGGCGTTGATACCGCTCGCGCTGATACCGTTTGCGGTCGGGCTGGTGCCGGTGAAACCGGGGTCGCGTTTCCTCGCGGCGCTTGTATTTACCCTGCCCGGGCTGGTGATCGCGCTGGCGGTTTTTTTCTGGGTATGGCAGTCGGGCGCCTCGAGTTCGTCGGGGTATTAAACGTTTTCCGCCTCGGATGAGGCATTATTTACACACATCAGATGAACCATAAGGAGTCACAGATGAAAAAAATTGTTTTCGTTACAGCTATTGCATTATTGCCGCTCAATTCCCTGCTGGCGGCCAACTACACGATTGACCCGGGGCACACCTACGTCAGCTTTGCGATCAATCACCTGGGCTTTTCGACGATGCGCGGCAAGTTCAATCAGCAGTCCGGCTCGATGACCTACGACCCTGCCAGTAAGAAAGCCTCTGTCACGATAGAAATCGATGCTGCCTCGATCGATACCGGCCACGAAAAGCGCGACGAGCATTTGCGTTCGCCCGACTTTCTCAACACGGTCGAAAATCCGACGATAACGTTCAAGTCCACTAAAGCAAGCTGGAACGGCGATACCTTGTCGTCCGTTTCGGGCGATCTTACCGTGATGGGTGTAAGCAAGCCGGTAACCCTGAAAGTGGAAGCGGTCAATTGCGGCAAGCATCCGTTTAACAATAAACAGGTTTGCGGCTTCGATGCGACAGGCTCGATCAATCGCAACGACTTCGGTGTCACCTATGGATCGCCGGGAGTCGGTGACGTAATGGACCTGCAAATCTCGGTCGAGGCTTTTCTGGAGTAAATCCGGGCAAACCGGGGGCGGGAATGCCGGGCACAGTATACTTGCCTCAAACC
>CALZHS010000248.1 GCA_945787265.1 uncultured Gammaproteobacteria bacterium
TTAAAGGTTTGATTGAATTGATCAATCAGTACTTTCGTAACAAACCAGGTCAGAGCCTTTAATCCATCTGTTGCTTGATCTGCCTCCGGTAACTTCTGTTCAGGTTTAATCCACGCGTAGCATCCGCTTTGGCGTCATAAATCTGTCGTCGTGGCGGTCGCATATGTTTTATTGATTGGTATTGATAAAAGCACTGGTTTAGGCTTGTCTTGCAGTAGTAATAGAGTTCATTCGCTGGGTTAAGGGGGTTGCATCATGTCAGATAACGCCGAGGAAGGTATTGCCCGGGTGCAGATGGCACAGAAAGACGGGCTGCAAAACTATCACAAACGAAGTGTACTACATCTCGATGATCGTATCCTGACGGCAATATTTGCACTGGCTTTCCTGGGTTTGATCGTGGTCTGGGCGACGGCGACCTCTGCCTACATAGTTTACGGATCACTGATAGCGAGTATTTTGATTGTAGTTTTATGGGGCGTGGTACGGGTAAAAAGGATTCAACAGATCAAGGAAGAAAGGGAACTTCAGGTAAAACAGATGCAATCTGAATCCAGCGAGTAATACAGATACCCACTGTGGGTGCGATTCCGACACGGATAATCAGGAACGATTTTCCTGGTTGATGATGGTGTTGAGCGCCGCTATGAGCGCATCACACTCGGGATCGCTGCCGATCGAAATGCGCAGGCAGTTTTCGATGCGCGCCTGGTTAAAGTAACGTACCAGGATGCCGGCCGCTTTTAATTCAAGGTAAAGCGTTTCCGCCGGCTCTTTATCGTGGCGCACAAGCACGAAGTTACTGCTCGATTGAAATACTTCAAAGCCAAGCTGCTGAAGTTCCGTGGTCAAGCGACCGCGACTGGCAATTACGCGCTTACGGCATTCCTGGAAATAATCCTCATCGGCAATTGATGCTAACGCAACCGCGCTGGCGAGGCAGTCGATGGGATAGGAATTGAAAGAGTTTTTTACCCGCTGCAGCGCCTCGATCAGGTCCTTGTGGCCGAGCGCATAGCCGAGCCTCAGCCCGGCGAGGCTGCGTGACTTGGAGAACGTTCGCACCACCAGCAGGTTGGGAAATTCCGGGATCAGCTGGCGGGCCGACTCGGCCCCATAGTCGACGTAGGCCTCGTCAATAATGACCACTGACTCGGGGTTATCGGCGAGTAATTCGCGAATCGCCGCGATCTCGAGGGCGATACCGGTAGGGGCGTTGGGATTCGGTATGATAATGCCGCCGTTGGTTGATGCATAATCCCGAATAGTGATGCAAAACCCGCCATCGAGTGCAGGTTGTTGGTACTCGATCTGGAACAGCTTGCAGTAAACCGGGTAAAAACTGTAGCTGATATCGGGAAACAGGATCGGATCGTCCTGTTTGAAAAACGCCTGGAAGGCGTGCGCTAACACTTCGTCGGAACCGTTGCCAACGAAAACCTGGTTCGATTCCAGGCCGTGGTAGGTAGCCAGCGATTCGATCAATTCCTGGCTTTCGGGATCGGGGTAACGGCGCAGGCGCCCTATGTCGTAATCTCGTATGACCCCGGCAATGCTGGGCGAGGGGGGGTAGGGGTTCTCGTTGGTATTGAGCTTGATGTATTGCTGATCCCGGGGTTGCTCCCCGGGCGTGTAAGGGTCGAGTGCCTCGATTTGTTTGCTCCAGTAACGATTCATCCCGGCCTCCTAAGCGGTCAACAGTCGACCACCGTCAACGCGGATAACTTCGCCGGTGATATAGTCGTTGGTTGCCAGGAACAGTGCGGTGTCGGCGATGGCCTCGGGTGTACCCCGACGCTTTAAGGGGACCTGCTGAAGCAGCTTTTTCTTGTAATCCTGTTCGTCACTGGATTCATCGCTCGGCCACAGGATTGCACCCGGGGATATGCCGTTAACCCGGACCTCGGGCGCAAGTTCCAGCGCCAGCGACTTGACCAGCATCTGGTTGGCCGCCTTGGCGCTGCAGTAAACGCTGTGATGCCGCAGCGGCAGCGACGCGTAAATGTCGAGCAGGTTGATAATACAACCCGAAGCCTGCTTTATCAGCGGATAGCAGGCCTGGGACAGGAACAGCGGTGCGCGGTAGTTGCTCGCGATCAGTTCATCCCAGGCCTGTAAATCGATCTCGCCAAACCGCGTCGGGTAAAAACTGGAAGCGTTGTTGATCAGGATGTGCAAGCCATCAAAGGCGTCAGCGGCTTTAATTGCAAGCGCTTCGAGCTCGTCCAGAGAGCCCAGATCAGCACCGAGCGCGATCGCCGAATTTTCCCTCAACTGGTTGAGGTCAGCCACCAGTGTCTGTGCCGCGGCGTCCGAAGCGCGGTAATGGATAATGAGATTTGCCCCGTTTTGATGTAGAGTGCGGGCGATCTGCGCACCGAGGCGATTTGCCGCGCCGGTTACCAACACGGACTTATCAGTTAACAACATCAGCCAAGCGAAAGCGAAAAGTGCCATCATATCATCCCCGCAAGCAGACGCTAGCCCATGGCGGCAAAACCGAAAGTGACAATGAATTTTCCATCGGGGCATGATGCGCACGGCCTGGAGTTGCCGCCACCCGACGACGATGCTATCGCGCACAGCACGCGGCTCGCGGAGGTTATCGCAGAACGCATCGAGTCCAGGGGAGGGTTGATCGGGTTCGACGAATATATGCGCATGTCGCTTTATGAACCGGGCCTTGGATACTACTCCTCGGCCACTCCCAAATTTGGTGCACAGGGTGATTTCGTAACCGCTCCGGAAATTTCACCGCTGTTTGGGTTTTGCATCGCGCAGCAGGCCGCGGCCGTAATCGAACAGGGATGCGGCGCCCGGGTGCTCGAATTTGGCGCCGGTAGTGGCAAACTCTGTGCCCAGATTTTAAGCGCATTACCCGGGCTCGAGGCCTACCAGATACTCGATCTCAGTGCTGGCCTGAGGCAACGGCAGCAAGCCTTGCTGCAGCGGGAACTATCGGCGGAACTGTTCCACAAAATAGAGTGGTTGAGCAGTCTGCCGCAACAATTTGATGGTATCGTGCTCGCCAATGAAGTACTTGACGCAATGCCGGTACATATCCTGTCAAAGCAGGGGAAGTGGTGTGAATGCGGGGTTGCTTATGACGGGCAGCGATTTGGCTGGCATTATTTTGCCCCGGATGCGCCCGTGATCGACGCGATTCGATCGATCGAGTCGCGACTGGGCGATTTTGCGGATGGCTACACCAGCGAAGTAAACCTGAACTACCTTCCCTGGTTCAGGGCGCTGGCACAGGCCTGTAAGCGCGCACTGGTGCTGATTATCGATTACGGTTACGAGCAGGATCAGTATTACCACCCCGGTCGCAAACTCGGAACGCTGACCTGCCATTACCAGCATCGAGTGCACAACAATCCCCTGGTCTACCCTGGACTGCAGGACATTACCGCGTTTGTCGATTTTGATGCCTGCGCCGATGCAGCCGAAGACAGCGGCTTCGAGCTGTCCGGGCTGGTCAACCAGGCACAGTTTTTACTCGCCAACGGCCTGCTCGAAGAGTCACAGCGCCTCGCAGATGAAAGCGACGCAATGGCACGGATGACAATATCGAAACAGGTGGGGACCCTGACCCTGCCGCAGGAGATGGGCGAGAAATTCAAGGTGCTGGCGATGCAGAAAAATATCGCACTGGAACTTCCGGCGATGCAGCGTAAGGGCGCCCATGGATAACCTGCAAATTGTAATTCTCGCGATCGTGCAGGGATTGACCGAGTTTCTGCCGATATCGAGTTCAGCCCACCTGGTGCTGGTGCCGCAGATGCTGAGCTGGCCGGACCAGGGACTGGTTTTCGACGTGGCGGTGCATATCGGTTCACTGATCGCAGTGCTGTATTACTTCCGGGTCGAGGTAAAACGCATGACGATATCCTGGGTGCGCTCGCTCACCGGGGGTGAGGCCGACCAGGACAGTTTGCTCGCCTGGTGGGTGATTATCGGTACCGTGCCGGCTGTCGTGGTCGGTTTCCTGTTACAGGGACCTATCGAGGAAAATCTGCGTATCCCCTGGATCGTGGCGGCGGGCTCGATAATCTTCGGGCTATTGTTATGGTACGCCGATGCCAGTGCACGCCGCACGCGTAATGAATTCCAGTTGAATCTCAAGGATGTCCTGATCATCGGCGGCTTCCAGGCACTCGCGCTGATCCCGGGAATTTCACGCTCCGGTATCACGATAACGCTAGGGCTGTTTTTGGG
>CALZHS010000249.1 GCA_945787265.1 uncultured Gammaproteobacteria bacterium
CTTCTTTTGCGCGCATGGGCATTCCGTTCCAGGTCAGCGAGCAGTATTACTCGATGCAGGCCAAGTATGCAGCGATCGGATCGATGCGCGAAAGCTCCCGGGCAGCGCGCCGCTGGATGATCGCCTCGTACTCCGATTTCGAGGCAGGTCTCGAGGAAGCCGATGATATTATTAACGCGCTACAGGTATACGTGCTTTCTTATGCGGAGTATTTGCGAGCGGTGAATGATTTCAATAATCTTGTGTCTAAACTTAAAAGCGTCAGTGGAGTATTCCAGTGAAAAGAATTATCGCCTTCATGCTGTTACTGGTGGTGTTGCCTGCCTTCGCCGCGATGGGACCCGAGCAGCTGATCAAGCAAACCTCGGACAAGGTGCTTGCAGAAATCAAGGCCAATGCGGATATTTACCGGAGTGATCCGGAGCGGATCTACAAGCTGGTTGATGACGTGGTATTGCCACATTTTGATTTTTCCGCAATGACCGATCTCGCGCTCGGCAAATACAAGGATGAGGTTAACGGAGAGCAAAGGCCGACCATCGTGACTGAGTTCCGCTCACTGCTGGTGCGCACTTACAGTTCCGCCCTGCTCGAATACACCGACCAGGAACTGATTTACCTGCCGATGGAAGGTGTCGAGAGTGACGGTATTGTCACCGTCAGGACCGAAGTTGAACAGGCGGGCGGGTTTCCGATACCTATCAACTACACGCTGCGCCTCGGCGATGACGGCTGGAAGGTTTTTGATATCAGTGTTGACGATGTCAGCCTGGTAACCAATTACCGTTCGAGCTTCGCGCGCGCGATTAAAAAGAACGGCGTGGATGGATTGATCAAAACCCTTCGGGATCGTAACCAGGGGCAGTAGGTAACGCCTGCCAGGGGTGTTCATCGGGGCTCGCTCGCGATCATCGCACCCCGGTTAGCAATCTTGCCGGAATTTCTTTCGAATCAGTGACAGAAGAGGATCGCATCTACCATGACGAGCTGAGGCTTGTACCTATACTAAATGCGGTCTTCTGATAGAATGGCCGCCCTTGAATCCAGTGGCTGTGAATGAACAAGCTAATTATTAAAGGTGGGGTCCCCCTGTCGGGGGAAGTACGGGTTTCCGGCTCCAAGAATGCGGTGTTACCGATTCTTGCCGGTACCCTGCTTGCCGACAGCCCGGTTATCGTTCGCAACGTGCCGGATGTGCACGATGTCTCTACGACGATGGAGTTGCAGGTTCGCATGGGCTTATCGCTCACCTTCGGTGAGAATATGAGTATCGTAATCGACCCAGCGACGCTCGAAAATACCTTTGCCCCATATGAGCTGGTCAAGACCATGCGGGCCTCGATTCTGGTATTGGGCCCTCTGTTGGCACGGTTTGGACGTGCCGAGGTATCGCTGCCCGGTGGTTGTGCCATCGGTGCGAGACCGGTCAACATACACCTCGGTGGCCTCGAAGCGATGGGTGCGGACATCCTGGTCGAAAATGGCTATATCAAGGCACGTTGCGACCGACTGAAAGGTGCGCGTATCGTCATGGACCAGGTGACCGTTACCGGCACCGAAAACCTGATGATGGCGGCGAGTCTTGCCGATGGCACCACGGTACTCGAAAATGCGGCACGCGAACCCGAGGTCGTAGACCTGGCCGATTTCATAAATGCAATGGGTGGTCAAATCGAAGACGCCGGCACTGACACCGTCAAGATACACGGAGTCGAAAAATTGCGTGGCTGTGATTACACGGTGTTACCCGATCGTATCGAAACCGGTACCTACCTGGTGGCTGCCGCGATTACCGGGGGAAAAGTCCTGATCAAGCATACCGATCCGAGACTGCTCGACTCGGTACTGGCCAAGCTCGAGGAAGCGGGTGCCACAATCGACAGCGGCGATAACTGGATCGAACTCGATATGGTTGGCCGCAAGCCGCATTCAGTCAATATCCGAACCGCCCCCTATCCTGGATTTCCGACGGACATGCAGGCGCAATTCTGCGCGCTCAACGCGATCGCCGAGGGTACCGGCTCGGTCACCGAGACCGTGTTCGAGAATCGATTCATGCATATCCAGGAATTCATGCGGCTGGGTGCGAATGTTCATATTGAAGGCAATACCGCAATTATCACGGGTGTCGACGGACTTAACGGGGCCCCGGTAATGGCAACCGACCTGCGTGCGTCGGCCAGCCTGATACTGGCGGGCCTGGTTGCAAACGGGGAGACCGTGGTAGACCGTATATACCATATCGACCGGGGCTATGATCACATCGAAGAAAAACTCGCCAGTCTGGGTGCGAAAATCCAGCGCGTACCCAATTAGTCGGCCATGTCTAGCGGATTAACAATAGCGCTCGCGAAGGGCAGGGTTCTCGATGAAACCCTGCCCCTGCTGGCGCGCGCAGGGATTGAGCCCGTCGATGATCTCAATGGCAGCCGCAAGCTCGTGTTTGCGACCAGTCACGCGGAGATCAAGCTGGTGCTGATCCGTTCCGCGGATGTACCTACCTACGTTCAATACGGTGCGGCCGATCTCGGCGTGGCCGGCAAGGACGTACTTGCCGAGCACGGTGGCGAAGGCCTGTACGAACTCGTCGATTTGAAAATTGCGCCCTGTAAGATGATGACCGCCGGGTTTGCCGACCGGCCGATGCCGCGCAGCCGACTCAAGGTTGCGACCAAGTACCCGAAATTAACGCGCCAGTTTTTCCTCGAGCAGGGGCACCAGGTTGAGTTGATCAAGCTATACGGTTCGATGGAACTGGCGCCCATGGTCGGACTTGCGGATATCATCGTCGACCTCGTGGATACCGGCAATACGCTAAAGGCGAACGGCCTGACACCACTCGACCACATCATGGATATCAGTTCACGCCTGATCGTAAATCGTGCTTCGCTGAAGATGAAGAATCAGGCGCTTAAGGAACTCGTGGGTAAAATCGAAAACGCGGTGCAGTAGCATGGATATCAAGCGGCTTGACAGTCTTTCCAGCAATTTCGAAGCAGAACTCGATCAACTGCTCGCCTGGGATTCCGCATCCGACGAGGCGGTTTTCAAAACAGTCAGCGAAATTTTGAAATCGGTAAAAAACCAGGGAGACAGTGCGGTACTGGATTTTAGCCTGCGCTACGACGGACTCAAGGCTAAAAACCTGGCCGAGCTGGAAATGCCGTTGACTCGGCTTCGACAGGCTTACGATGGCATCGAACACAGGGATAGAGAGGCCCTGGAACAGGCCGCCGCAAGAATCCGCGCCTACGCTGAGCATCAGAAACTCGAGTCATGGCAATATACCGAGACCGACGGAACGCTGCTGGGTCAACAAGTTACCCCACTGGATCGAGTCGGACTTTACGTACCGGGTGGCAAGGCCGCCTATCCATCCTCGGTATTGATGAACGCCATTCCAGCGGTCGTGGCCGGGGTTCAGGAACTGATCATGGTCGTGCCAACACCGCGGGGCGTGGTCAACGAGCTGGTACTGGCAGCGGCACACGTTGCCGGCGTCACCCGGGTTTTCACGATCGGTGGGGCGCAGGCGGTAGCCGCACTGGCTTACGGTACGGAGACGATGCCGGCGGTGGACAAGATCGTGGGTCCCGGTAATATCTACGTCGCCACCGCAAAGCGCATGGTGTTTGGCACGGTCGGTATCGACATGGTCGCCGGGCCCTCGGAAATACTGGTAATCTGCGATGGCAAAACCGACTCGGACTGGATTGCGATGGACCTGTTTTCGCAGGCCGAGCACGATGAAGACGCACAGGCGATCCTGCTCTCGCCCGACGCTGAATTTCTCGATGCCGTGGCGGTAAGTATCGAACGCCTGATCGATGAAATGCCGCGCAAACAGATCATCGACCGCTCGATGAGTACCCGTGGCGCCCTGATAAAGGTCAGTGACCTGGACGATGCCGCAGCCGTGGCCAACCATATCGCACCCGAACACCTCGAGCTCTCGGTTGACGATGCGCAGCAACTGGCGAAATCGATTCGTCATGCCGGCGCAATTTTTCTCGGACGCTATACCGCCGAAGCCCTCGGCGATTACTGCGCTGGCCCCAACCACGTGTTGCCGACCTCACGCACCGCGCGCTTTTCTTCGCCGCTCGGGGTCTATGATTTCCAGAAGCGCTCGAGCCTGATCGGTTGTTCCGCACAGGGTGCGTCCGAGCTCGGCAAGGTTGCCTCGAGGCTGGCACGCGGCGAAGGCCT
>CALZHS010000250.1 GCA_945787265.1 uncultured Gammaproteobacteria bacterium
TTTAACAGGCCACGTGTCGCCTCGGAAGCAGGGCAGTGGATTGACAGCACGTCGATGTTTTCCAGCAATGCTTCCACGGTATCGTGATAGGTTGCATCGCCCGCCTGTTCGGGATCCAGCGGATTACGATTATGGTAGTGGATGCTCATGGCAAATCCTCGCCCGCGTTCGGCCACCACCTGGCCGACTCGACCCAGGCCCAGTATACCCAGGCGTTTGCCGGTGACCTGGCGTCCTACCATGAAAGCCGGACTCCAGTCTTTCCACTGCTGGGAGCGCACCAGGCGTTCACCTTCGCTGGCGCGACGGGCGGCACCCAGTATCAATAACAACGCGATTTCAGCGGTGGCATCGGAAAGCACATCGGGCGTGTTGGTGACGATGATCTGTTTTTGCCTCGCGGCATCGAGGTCGACATGGTCGACCCCAACCGAAAAGTTGGCGATTGCCTTTATCCGCGCGGGCATTCGCGCGATGGTCTCGGCGCTGAATTTTTCGGTATGACAGGGCAGAATGGCGTCGGCATTTTCAGCCACCTGCAGCAATTCATCGGTACCATAAAGCCGGTCTTCGGGATTGAGGATGGTGGTAAAGCTTTGCGCCAGTTTTTGCTCGACTGCATCGGGTAATTTGCGCGTTACCAGAACAACTGGTTTATCCCCCATACTGATTTCCTCGTGGCGATGTGGTTGACTAGGCGTAGATCATTTCATGATAAAGCTTGAACGCCATGCGTCCGGTAACAATAGCGGCCAGAATCAACAGTGTCCAGAGTAGCCATTTTTTCCACGGTCGAGTGGGTTGTAGCGCCAGGCGCGAAGGTCCCCCGGATTCCTGAATAGCGCTCAGAGTCACCAGTGCGCTCTGTTGCTGTGCCTGTTTCAGGCTTCCCTTGAGTATTGCGCGTAAATCAGTGGCGGGGCTTTTACTTTCATGGTTGCCCCAGGCGAGGGTATAGGGTCCATTGTCATCACCGAGGAATATCAGTTCGTACTGCGGGTAAATCAGCTCAACCCGGGGCGCTTCGAAAAGATCTTCCTGGGTGGTAAACCAGATGCTTTTATAAGCACGGCGAGGCAGTCCGATTGGTTTGCTGGGCTTGACGTCATCGGCGCGCAGATTGTGCTGACGGTAACCGGTTCGGATACGTTGCCTGGACTCGTTATTCCCCCAGACCCCGTAAAGATCACCCTTGATAACCCGGTTGCTATCGGTTGGAATAATTCGCATCGCCTCGGCCCTGACGACAGACGGAAAAACGTCGTGATCGATTTGATAGGTCAATACTGGCGCTTCCTTAAATTCCCGGTAGTGGCCGCGAACGTTTTGCAGTTCGAAGCTGGTAACGTCGTTTACCGGGGTCAGGCGCAGGTATTTTTTGTTTCGCGGGATACCCTTGATGCTGCGCCAGTTGACATCCCCGGATTCCTGGTTGGTCAGGCTCTTGCGGGACTTTATGACGCGCAGCTTGTCGAGTTCATCGCCGGCCTCGATCCGGACCTCGAGTAGTTGGCTCGCGGGCTCGTGAGTCCAGGTCAACTCGATGCGATCGAAATTGGGTACTTTATCGTTGATCGACAGCTCAATCAGGTAATCCTTGCGCACCGACTGCACCGCGACCGTTTCCGTGGTCTCGAGTTCCGACAGTGAATTTTCCTGCTGGTTTTGCTCGCGGGTGGTGATCGTTCTCGAATTCTGCTGCAGGTAACGGTCGAACTCGAAGAATGGCAGCTCTGGGCTGTGATCGATCACGGTCCTGGGCTTGCTCGTAATCGCATGCGGCACCAGTTCGTCGCGGATGTTGAAAACTGCGAGGTCGCTTAAATTGGAACTTGTCAGGGCGAGAATAACATCGATCGGCAACTCGATACGCTGTAATGCCTGTTCGGAGTCGCCAAGCCGTGCCTTGTAGGCAAAATCCAACGGGGTGGTCTCCGCCCGCACCGGGCCAAACCACAGCAGCATTATCAACGGGTAAAGTAAGTTACGCATGCGAAGTCTCTTTGTGGTCCCGGTCAGTTTCCGAGTCCCTATGTGGGATTGGAGAAAAGTATCCCGTTGCCACCAGCAGGCTGCCGACCACGAGAAATGACACGATACGTTCGACCGTGCCGCTGGCACCAAGATCGACGAAAAACATTTTTATCAACACGAAACCGACCAACGTGGCACCGACAATCCACAAGGGTCGCAACTGGCGGCGTGACGCGAACAGCATAGCGCCCATACCGATCAGGGTCCACAGTATCGATATCGCGGACTGCACCCGGGTATCAACCGACATCGCCGACAGGTCGAAGCGTATATCGAGGTAGTGATGCATGCTGCGGATCAGTACCGCGGTCAGCCAGATGAAACACAAGCCAGCGAGGATGACCATGATCTGATCGCGCCGTATTTTCATCACAGGCTTGATCAGTTTCAAGCTGCCCAGTACCAGCACGAAGAATGCGATGTGCGTAAGATCGACCGGGTTGATAAATGGAATATAGGGTAACGGTGCCGGGTCACCGCTATTGGTCAGGTTGATGATCAGGTTCCACAGCAGCAGCAAACCCGACAGGGTAGCGATCAAGCTGAGTTGCAGGCTCGATCCCAGGCGTTTGATGGCCGGAAAAATTTCGGTTTGCACAAGGCGCAATGCGAAAAGCGGTACCACCGCAAATATGGCGTAGTACCCCTCGTGTGAAATACCGAACCGGTTTTCAAACAACCACACCAGTTCGAACGACAGGATGAGTGCAGTAAATACAACGAGGCCGGTGTGCCCGGCGATGTTTACCCAGGATGGCCAGGCCACGGTTTCGAGTTTCTCGATGATCCAGTAGTTGGTCGCCAGCGCCGCGATCCAGAAATAAAGATCGGGCGTGACCAGGATGTGACCGTTATTGTCAACCAGGGAATAGAGTGCGATCGGCAGTAACGCCGGTAACAACAGTGCCGCGTTAATCGCGGCTGGCCTCCAGTCCCAACCTCGCAGACGGTCAAGGTAGACCAGAATCGCCGCGGTTGCGCCGAACAGTAACAGCCAGGCGCTGACTTGATGACGGGCATATTCGTCGATCTGGACCAGGGCACTGATCAACCACCACGCCATTGCCCAGATGTAAAAAGGGATGTGCAGCAGGCGCAGCCTGAAATCGGGTGCCTGCAGGTAGAGCATGCGCGCGGATATAAAGGCACCGAGCGCGATGAAAAAGCCACCGAGAAAAGCCGGGTTGAACCAGGCCACGTTACCGACGTCGTCGATGTTGCGCAGAAAAAACAGGATACCCGAGCCAACCTGCAGTGCGATCGCGAAACATTGCGCATAAAAACGGTTCTGGCGAATCGATACCCATAAGATACCCGCGGCTTCCAGCGCCCAGGCTGCGCTGCTCCAGTGCCCGTCGAGTGCGTAAGGGATCGCGAGGGTTGTGAAAACAACGCCAATCGCGAGCATTGCCTCGGCCAGCATACGAAAGTCCTCGCCGACATGTTTCCACGCGTAGCGCGCCAGCAGGACATAGTAAAAGCCCATACCTGCCGATGCCCCGGCGATACCGTAATCGTAATCGCGCAGCATCACCATCAGCAGCCCGGAGACGATGACCGGGGTTCCGAACACGAGTGTGCCATCGACCAGCCCGGTCATATGCTCGGGTTGACGCAGCGCGTAGAGTACGCCAATCAGGCTGTACATCAGGAAGAACAGCAGCAGGAAAGCGCTGGTGGGCAACAGGTGTTCTTCGCGATAGTCGAATGCCACCCACAGGACAAACACCCCGAAGGTAAAAATAAAGCCCAGCAGGTTAAGCGAGCGCCAGGCGCGAAACCACGCGACCGCGAACACCGCTGCGTTCAGAATGCTGTAATAACTGAACAGAGCGATGTAGTTTCCGCTGCCGGTCGACGCCAGGAAGGGTGCCAGGAAACCCCCCAGCACGGCGTAAATCGCGAGCGCCTTCGAGTCCTGCAGGATTGCCAGCGCGACCGCGAATGCCGAAAAGAACACCAGGAGTGCGAAGGTCAGCGTCGGCGGCAGCAGGTCGGCAAGTCGAAACGCGGCAAATATCGTGATGTAAATGACGCCGATGCCGCCACCCTGCAGTAACAGCGCGTAAATGGTTTTACTCACGCGCAGGCGCCAACCAAGTACCAGCAGCACCAGCCCGCCGAAGGCCGCGCCCATGAAGCGAAACTCGAGCGGAATGCGCGAATTCTCGGCCGCGTACTTGAGTAGAAAGGCAACACCGAAAAACAGCACCAGAATGCCGATGCGCACGAAAATGTTGCCGTCGGTGAAGTAAGAGGTCACCAGGTTGCCGATGCGGCGCAGTAAATCCTCGAACTGATCGACCGGGGTCCTGGCACGCGGACCCGGGTCCTGCGCCGGGCTGACAGCAGCGGCAGGTGCCGTGTTTGCGGCTGCCGCAGGCACGGGTTGTTGGGGAACTTCGATCTGCGGTGGGACCTGGGACATTTCAGGTTCGAGCGGTTCCTCGATTTCGACTTTTTCGTCGGCGGCCGTCCCGGAGACTGTTGCACTTTGGGCTTCCGGTTGCTCCACGGTTTGTAACTTCAGGCTTGCAACCTGGTGACGCAACTCATCTATCTGTTGCTGTAACCGGCCTGTTTTATTGCGCGTGACCCAGAACAACACGATCACCGCAACCGGCAGCCCGATCGACAACAGGACGATTAAAGGGATAATTAGTGAGAAGAAGTCCATATAAGTTTCTGATTATAGTAGGTTTACACAGCTTTATAGCCGGGGATTGACGTGCCTTGAAATATTGCCGGGGGCGAGCCAGCGATCATTGAAAGTCCACAACGATAAATTGCACGAATCGTCGCAAGCATAGTTGCCAAAGGTCCTGTGACAATACCTTTCACTGAATGTATTGGATTTCGATACCAAAGGTACCGAATTAAGGCCTTTCTGGCTTTTATATCAATGAAGTCGTGTCGAAGGTAAGATACCGTTTCGTCAAATCGCTGCCCGCAAACTTGCCTGAGGAAACGGAGCAGTTTTTGATCGCAAGCTGCCTGAAACTTTTCGAACGCCTGGGCTGCCGGGATTATGCCCGCTTCGATTGGCGGCTGGACAGTAAAGAAAAGCCGAGGCTGCTTGAGGCGAACCCCAATCCGGGCTGGTGTTGGGACGGCCATCTCGCCAAGATGGCGAACTTCGCCGACATTTCCTATGCCCAAATGCTGTATCGTATTTTAAAAGCCGGGGAAGATCGCCTGCAGCGGGCTCGGAAAGAACCCGAGCCCAAAAATATGGACAACGGATCGCACCCTCAGTAACGCAGGCAAACTGGCTGATATGGTGATTATTGATGGCGATCCGCTTGCCGACATCAGTCAGGCGACAAACATCGTCATGACGGTCGCCAACTGCGC
>CALZHS010000251.1 GCA_945787265.1 uncultured Gammaproteobacteria bacterium
TGGTGGGTGTCATTACCGCTCTTTTGTGTTTATACAACCATAGCGCTTTGTGGCACTGGAGGCCGCGAACGTATTGTGATTTTGACAGCTGCATGTATTCCCTTATTGGACTCGCAGATTTATGGCGACAGTTTACCTAATTGGAAGATAAAGGTGACGGTCACCATAATTCCGAGACGGCAACCATTAATAAAGGCATGCAAATAAAGGGATAAACCGCTACACTGCGCCACCCTTTGTCCCGAACCTGTCCCATGCCTGCCCAAACCACCATTCAGTTTGCCGATATGGCGCTGAATCCTCCGCTATTGAAGGCCCTGAACGCGCTCGGATACGAGATGCCTACCGCGATCCAGGCGCAAACCATTCCGTTACTGCTGGAGGGTCGGGATGTCCTTGGCCAGGCGCAAACCGGCACCGGCAAAACAGCGGCCTTCGCGCTGCCGTTACTCTCGAATCTCGACCTGAAACAAAAGGCGCCGCAAGTCCTGGTGCTGGCGCCGACCCGCGAACTTGCGATACAGGTTGCCGAGGCATTTAAATCCTATGCTTCGCAATTGAAATCTTTTCACGTGCTGCCGGTATACGGCGGGCAGGAATATGGCGCCCAGATTCGCGCGCTGCAACGCGGCGTACATGTTCTGGTCGGCACCCCGGGCCGAGTCATGGACCACATGCGCCGCGGCAACATAAAGCTCGACCGGCTGAAAACCCTGGTGCTCGACGAGGCCGACGAGATGCTGCGCATGGGATTCATCGACGATGTGCAATGGATCCTGGAGCAGACTCCCGCACAACGACAGATTGCGTTGTTTTCCGCAACCATGCCCGCCGCGGTGCGAAAAATAAGTAAACGTTACCTGCATAATCCGGCCGAAGTGACGATCGAGGTCAAAACCACCACCGCGGAAACGATTCGTCAACGTTACTGGCCGGTAAGCGGCACGCACAAACTGGACGCGCTCACTCGAATTCTCGAGGCCGAAAGTTTCGATGCGATGCTGGTATTCGTGCGCACCAAGACCGCCACCCTCGAGCTTGCCGAAAAACTCGAGGCACGAGGATATAGCGCCGTTGCGCTCAATGGCGACATCGCGCAGAAAAATCGTGAACGCATCGTGGAACAGTTAAAAGCGGGCAAGCACGATATCGTGGTCGCTACCGACGTCGCCGCGCGCGGTCTCGACGTGGCCAGGGTCAGTCACGTCATCAATTACGATATTCCGCACGATACCGAAGCCTATGTGCAACGCATCGGCCGCACCGGGCGGGCCGGGCGCGAAGGCGACGCGATCCTGTTTGTCGCACCGCGCGAAAGACGCATGCTGCAGGCGATCGAAAAGGCGACGCGCCAGCAAATCGAGTTGATGGAATTGCCCTCGACCGACATGGTCAACAATCGCCGCATCGAGCTGTTCAAGCAGCGCATTAGCGATACGCTGGCTGAAGAAGACTTGAGCCTGTTCAGGGAATTGATCGAAAACTACCAGCAGGAAAACCAGGTCGACGCGCTCGATATCGCCGCGGCGCTGGCAAGGCAGGTGCAGGGTCGGGCGCCGTTTTTATTATCCGGCAAGGCAGCGGTTATGCCGACCCGGGAACTGGAGCGGGACGATTCCCGGACGCAGGGAAAACCACGCCGCGACCGGCAGGCGGGCGATGGCGCGCGGAAAACACATCGCGATCTCCCCGCGGGCAGGGGCCGGCAGCCCGAGGCGGGAATGGATCGCTTTCGCATCGAAGTCGGCCATCAGCACAAGGTCAAGCCGGGTAACATCGTCGGCGCGATCGCCAACGAAGCCGATATCGACAGCGAGTACATCGGCCGGATCGATATCTTCGACGAGTACAGCCTGGTCGACCTGCCCGAAGGCATGCCGAAGGAGTTGCTCAGAATACTCAAGAATGTGCGGGTTGCCGGTCAACGCCTGAATATGTCGCTGCTCGGCGGTAAAAAGAGAAGCGCAAAACAAAAGGCGGATACGGGCAAGGCGCCCGCGAGCAGGCCGAAAAACAGGGCCAGGGACCAAAAGAACAAAGGCAAGCCAAAACGCGCGCGGGCCTGACAGGGCCAAGGAAACCCGGAGTGATGCGAGGGAATATTGATGTGTGGTCTTTTATTTTGCAGACGGCGGCGATGGCTGGAACGGGTGGAGCGCGTAAACTGTAAGACACGACCTCCCGGACTTTGACGAACTCCTATGGACCCCTGGATAACCATCGCGAGCGCCGCTGTTCCCGGCAGCGATACCGAACTGATCCTGTTGCAGCGTAATGACGATTTTGCGATTCGTATCGGCGGTGTGCCGGGCGATCTGATGAATAGCCGAACGCACCACTCCGAAGAAGCGCTGGCCGAACTCGCCTGTAGCCGCCTGCGCAGGATAGAAAATGCGCGGGTACTCGTCGGCGGTCTCGGCATGGGCTTCACGCTGGCGCAGGTTCTCAGGACCGTGCCGGGGTCGGCCGAGGTGATCGTGGCGGAACTGGTGCCTGCCGTGGTCGAATGGAATCGGGGTATGCTGGGGCAATGTGCGGGACGACCTGTAGACGATGGCCGCACGCGCGTACATCTGGGCGACGTGGCGGATCTGTTAAAACATCGATCAGAGAAATTCGATGCGATTCTGCTCGATGTCGACAATGGCCCCGAGGCGATGACCTCTTCCGACAACGTTTGGCTTTACTCACCCGATGGGTTAAGAACAATATACGAAAAACTCCGCCCCGAGGGCATTGCCGCGATCTGGTCGGCGAGGGCGGATCCGCTATTCACGAAGCGGCTCGAAAAAACCGGTTTCGATGTCCAGCTGCGTACCGTAAGAGCCCGTCCGGGCAAGGGCAGCCGCCATAAGATATTCGTCGCGCAAAAATCCCGGTAAATTCCGGGCAGGTAAATTCCGGAGACAGTATACTTATTTCAATCCTAAGGTTCGCTAGTGGTTAATAGGTATACTGTCCACCGAATTCCAGCCCCTGGGAATCGAGGATCAGTGCTTGGCGAACACCCCGGTATTGCCTTTTTTATCGAAACTGATGACGTCGTAAGGCTGTTTGGTGTTGCCCTGCTCCATACCCGGGGTGCCGATCGGCATGCCTGGAACCGCGATTCCGGTAACCTCCGGTCGGAACAACAGCAGGCGCTTGATGTCGCGGTGGGTAATATGGCCCTCGATGACATAGCCGTCGATGACAGCGGTATGGCAGGCAGCCAGTTTCTCGGGTACGCCGAGGCGCTTTTTCACTTCGAAAATGTCTCGCGTGTGCTCGATGGTGACGTTGTAATTCTTTTCCTCGAGATAGCGAACCCACCTGGTGCAACAGCCGCACTCGGGATTTTTGTAAACCACGATATCTTTCGTCAGGCCGTCATCGGCCAGGCTTGTATTCAGAGCCAGAATGCTCATCGCTGCTGCGAGTAAGATCGATTTCAACGCGATACTCCCTTCGATGTCGATTTCCAATACTCATTAACTATAGATGGTGCTGGCCATTAATTCAGGATCAGCGTGTTTGGAAAGATGGGCCTGTATACGCGGGCAGGCCTTACATTTGATGCGCTTGCTCTAATGTGGGACGTCAGGCTTGACCCCCTTTAGCCTTTACGTTTTTTGTAAAAGAGGATTACCTGACAATCGAATAATTGACTAATCCTCTTTCAATAATTTAATACTGCCGATATCGCGATTGGTCTTGTGAATGGCAGGCTTTAGACTGTAAACATCGAGGTAAGAGAGAATTGCGATGCAAGTAGAAAGCTATATGTCACACGCGCCGATCACCATACGAGACGACATGGACTACTGGAAGGCGTCCGAGATAATGCGGGAAAAAGATCTGCACCATATTCCCGTTATCAATCAGGCCGAAACGGTTGTTGGCATCCTGACCCTTCGTGACCTGAAGATGGCTGCAATGCATTTCGGGGGAGCGCATGTGGAAGTGTCCGAAGTGATGCACAGCCCGGTCGTCACGGTGGCACCCGGCGACGCATTGGCAGATGCGGCCAGAATAATGATCGATAATAGAATAGGCGGCCTGCCCGTTTTGGACGACGGCGGCCAGATTGTCGGCATGCTAACCGAAACGGATCTGCTTCGCGCCCTGGTCGATCAGCTAAGCTGAA
>CALZHS010000252.1 GCA_945787265.1 uncultured Gammaproteobacteria bacterium
CGGGATGACCCTGGAAACACATTATATTGTCTCCCAGCGTAAAGCCATAGTCGGCATATTCCTCGGTGTACGCAAAAGGCTCTGCGGCTTGCGGCAGGCGGGTTACGCGCTCCTGGTTAAAATGATAGAGGCCGGTGATGCTTGCGGCAGGCTGCATCCAGTCATAGCGGTTGCTAATATGCACCGGATAATTTCCAATCATCCAGCCATTCTCGTTATATCCCACATCACCACCAAAGGCCCGCGCCACCAGCTGGTGGCCGAAACAGCAGCCTATCACCCTCAGCCCCTTGCTGTCCGCGGCCCTGGCCAGGTCGATCAATTGGTGAATCCAGTCATGATCATCGTGGACGCTGCAGGGGCTGCCAGTCACCAGGATTGCATCATAGTCATCGATGTTATCGGGAAACTGATTTTTCGACGTGAAGTAAACGTCGAAGCGCGCGGACGCGTTTAAGGGTTGCAACAGGCCAATGAATTTTTGCGCGTCCGTAATCCCAAGATCGTCGGCCCAGTAACTCTCGGGCACCGAATCCAGGATCGCAACCCTGATAGCGTGGTTCATTTCTGGCTGAAGAATACTGATTGACTCAAAAACCAACGATACCTGAAAATCCAGAGTTTGAAACCCTTCCGCAGCGATTCGAGATAATCTATGACACCAGAAGAATTTCGTCACGCCGGTCACGAGTTGATTGACTGGATTGCCGACTACCGTTCGAACCTGGAGCAGCGGCCGGTTCGAGCCCAGGTCGAACCCGGCGATATCAGACGCAGCTTTCCCGACAGTGCACCTGCAACACCGTTAGCACCCGATCAACTGCTGCGTGAACTGGAGCAGCGTGTGTTACCGGGAATCACGCTGGTACAGCACCCGATGCATTACGGCTGGTTTCCGTCCAACGCAGCACTCGCCTCGGTGTTGGGTGATATCGCGAGTTCGGGTCTTGGTGCGCTGGGCATTTCCTGGGAAAGTTGCCCGGCATTAACCGAAGTCGAGGAAGTCGTTTGCGACTGGATGCGTCAGCTCACGGGGCTTTCCGAAAACTGGGAGGGATGCATCCAGGATACCGCCTCGACCTCCTGCCTGACCTCAATGTTACTGGCGCGTGAACGAGCCAGCGATTACGCACAGAATCATGGAGGCTTGCAGGGGGCTGGCAAACCGCTGGTGGTTTATACCACTGCCGAGGCACATTCATCGGTGATCAAGGCGGCGCTGCTCGCCGGCTTCGGCAGTGACAATTTGCGCATGGTCGCGATGGATCCCGAAACTCACTCCATGCGGGCGGAGAGCCTGGCCGAACTGGTAGCAAAGGACATCGCCAGCGGAAATATACCGGCAGTCGTCGTGGCCTCCGTCGGCTCGACCGGGGTTACCGCTTTCGACCCGGTTGCCGAAATCGCCGAGATAACGGTAAAGCACGATATCTGGCTGCACGTCGACGCCGCCATGGCCGGTAGCGCAATGCTGTTACCCGAATGCCGCCACCTCTGGCAAGGTGTGGAAGCAGCCGATTCCATTTCCTGGAATCCGCATAAATGGATGGGTACGATCCTCGACTGCTCGCTGATGTACGTGCGCGACGTGCAGCACCTGGTGCGGGTCATGTCGACCAATCCCAGCTACCTGCGTTCGAGCGTCGACGACGAGGTACGGCAGTACCGCGACTGGGGCATCCCGCTGGGGCGTCGTTTCCGTGCACTCAAACTCTGGTATCACCTCGGCATTGACGGCATCGAATCGATACGCAGCCGCTTGCGACGCGATCTCGAAAACGCAGGCTGGTTTGCCGACACGGTTGCCAGCACCGAAGACTGGAAAGTGCTGGTACCGGTCAAATTGCAAACCGTCTGCATTCGCCACGAACCACCGGGCATCGAAGGCGAAGCACTGGATCGCCATACCCTGGCCTGGGTAAGCGCCATCAACCAGTCGGGGGCAGCCTTTATGAGTCCATCGATGCTTAACGGTCGCTGGATGGTAAGGGTTTCGATCGGGGTCGAGGCCACCACCCGGGAGCACGTTGAAAAATTATGGACGCTGATTCAGCAGACCGTGAAGAAGCCGATTCCGTAGTAGCGCAAATCCGCGAAATTCGAAAAGACATCGGCAACAAAAAAGGATACATTACCCGACTTTGGTATCCACGACCTGCACTAAAGCTATGGCTGATATAACCTGGAAAAAGGAAGATGGCAGCGAAATCAGAGCTGATGTAAAAGACGGCTAGAACCTGATGGAAGCAGCGACCGCGAACAACGTTCCGCACATCGAGGGCGAATGCGGCGGCTGCCTTTCCTGCGCCACCTGCCACGTGTTTGTCGATCCCCAGTGGTTCGAGAAAACCGGGGAGATCGACGATATCGAAGACACCATGCTCGAAATGACGGATGTGGAACGGGAGGACAATAGCCGTCTAAGCTGCCAGATAGTAGCGTCGCAGGCGCTGGATGGATTGATACTCTACGTCCCCGAACCAGAGTAATCCGTGACCACCCCAATTGTTATTGTTGGAGCGGGCCAGGCGGCGGCCTCCTTCATAACACGCCACGTGGCGCTTGCCAGCGAGCAGCCAGTACTGCTGATCGGCGAAGAATCATATCTCCCCTACCAGCGTCCCCCGCTTTCCAAGAAATACCTGCTCGGTCAGCTCGAGCGTGAACGACTGTTTATCAGACCGCTGGAATGGTACCAGGACCAGAACATCAACCTGCGCCTTGATACCCGCATCGATGCGATCGATCGTGTTGGCCGCAAGGTTGTCACCTGCAGTGGTGAATCGATCGAGTATAGCAAGCTACTTTTATGCACCGGTTCCAGCGCGCGCAACCTGCCCACTGCAAATGGTGGAGACCTGGACGGGGTATTTACGCTACGCAGCATCGATGACATCGACAAAATGTCACCCGAATTTCAGCCTGAACGCAAGCTGCTCATTATCGGCGGTGGTTATATCGGGCTGGAGGCGGCTGCGAGCGCCCGCCAGATGGGACTCGAGGTCACGCTACTCGAAATGACCGATCGAATCCTGCAACGCGTGGCCGCCGCGGCAACATCAAGTTACTTTCGTAAGCTGCACAATAGACATGGCGTAGATTTACGGGAGTCCGTGCGCATGGCCAGGCTGCTCGGTGAAGAGGGTAGCGTGCGCGGTGCCGAACTCGAGACCGGCGAAGTGATCGATGCCGACCTGGTGCTGGTGGGTATCGGCAGCAGCCCCAATACCGAACTCGCACAGGCTGCCGGCCTTGATTGTGATAACGGGATCCGCGTCAGCGAAACCTGCCAGTCTTCCGATCCGAATATTTATGCCGCCGGCGACTGCACCAACTTCGTCCGCAACGGTCAGCATATTCGCCTCGAGTCAGTACAAAACGCAGCCGACCAGGGCGACCTGGTGGCACGCGTCATGGCCGGGGAGGCAGTTACTTATACCGCGTTGCCGTGGTTCTGGTCGGAACAGTACGATTGCCGCCTGCAGATCGTCGGCCTAAACCAGGGCCACAATCAAACCGTGATTCGTCCCGGTGCCAATCCATCGATTATGTCGGTCTGGTACTATCGTGACTCAGAATTACTAGCGATTGACGCGATGAACGAGCCCAAATCGTATGCCTTCGGCACCCGGATAATCGAGGCGGGTAAAAATCCAGCACCGGCCCAGGTCGCCGATCCGGCGACCGATTTGAAAGCCCTGGCGCTGGGTTAATCCCCGATAACTGATTGTCATGCCATGCGCGGCCTGACCGCGCCAACCAGAACATTCAGAAATATCTAGTTAGCCGCGATTCCCGGGGTCAAATCGCGGGATGACAGGCTCGGGGTATCCATCGACTTCGAAGTCGAGGCGACAGCCCGGCTGAGATCGACGTAGGCCTCGAACCGCTGCTTGATATCACGCACGTAGTTGACCGGTTCGCTGCCATTGACATAACCGTAGCGGGCTTTTTTCGCGTATTGCTTCTTTTCGAGCAACAACATTGCCTGCTCGGTATGCCCGAACCAGCGATCCGGGTCATGTCCGAGCTGTCCGGCCAGGCGGCGCGCATCCTGCACGTGACCCGCGCCGGCATTGTAGGAGGCGAGCGTAAACCAGAGTCGATCAGGAATCGGCAGG
>CALZHS010000253.1 GCA_945787265.1 uncultured Gammaproteobacteria bacterium
GGCAAGAATACACTGTTCCAGCGGGTTCTCAGCGTGCCCGACGCACGCATCTACGAAAAGCCCGACGACTCGGCTACCTCCGTTCCCGTTACGCCGTTCAGTGTGCTCTATGTTTATGAAAATAGCGGCGACTGGATCAAGATAGGCCACAATAGTTTTGGACAGACCGCGGGCTGGATCAAAAACGATAAGGCCATCGACTGGAACCAGGCGTTGACGGTATCGTTTAAAGACTCCCAGGATATGCAGCGAGTCATGATGTTTAACAGCAAAGGTGACCTGGAGCGACTGGTCAGCGATTATGACAAGGAGGGCTACCAGATGCTTTACGAGGGGGCTGTCAGCGGTGTTATCCCGAAAGATTCTCCCGTTATTGCGATCCAGCCCGAGGCTCATCTTGAAATCAGGGACAATTTCTACCTGGTGCCGATCAAGCAACATGAGGACGTATATCTCGGCAACGAGCAGGCGCGCCTGCTTAAAATAGCCAGTGTGCCCCTCGACGATTCAACCTCGAAATCCGAGCTTGCAACCATCGGCTCAGAAAATCGCAGTTATCGCAGCGGTATTCACTTTGTTATCGATTCGACCCAGTCGATGGGTCCCTATATCGACCGCACCCGTGAAGCGGTGAAAAAGGTGTATTCAACAATAGAAAAACAGGGACTGACCAGCCAGGTCGGTTTCGGCCTGACTGCCTATCGCGACAATGTCGAAGGCAGGCCGGACCTCGAGTACCTGACGCGCCGCTACGTGAGCTTGCAGGAGGGTTCCAATGTCGAGCAGTTCCTGGATAGTGTCAATACGCTGAGCCCGGCAACTGTATCCAGTCGTGATTTTCGCGAGGACGCCTACGCGGGCATCAAGTCGGCGATAGAAGACTCGGACTGGGACAAGTTCGACGCTCGCTACGTGATCTTGATCACTGATGCAGGTCCACGGGAAAGTCGTGATTCGCTCGGCGCAACCCGGCTCAGCGCGCAGGCATTACGCCAGTTTGCTTACGACCGTGGAATCTCGATCTGGGTGCTGCATCTGCGTACCCCGGCGGAGCTGGCAGATCATGAAAGTGCGGAATCCCTTTACAAGGAATTGTCCTATTTCCCGGGAATCGGTGATTTCTACTACGGGGTTACAATGGGAGAGGTTGACGAGTTCGGTAACGCGCTCGAAGTGCTTGCCAATCAAATTACGCAACAGGTGCTGGCGACCAGTAACGGGGTGCCACCACTACCGGTGCCGGGTCAGGAATCTGGACAGACCCAGCTCGCGCAGTTGCAGGATCGGGTCGCGAAGCTTGGCAACGCCCTGCGTATGCGCTACCTGCAGAAGGAGTCCGGAGAGCCATTACCGGCCGTGTTTGATGCCTGGATGGTCGACCGTGATTTCTTCAATCCCGAACGCTCCGCAGTGGATGTGCGGGTTTTACTGACGCGTGATCAGTTAAGTGATTTGAAAAACGTGATGCAGCAGGTCCTGGAGCTTGCTGAAGAGGGTGTACTCAGCCCGCAAAGTTTTATCGACGACCTCAAAAGTCTTGCTGCAACCGTTAGCCGAGATCCGTCGTCGGTAGCGGGCAGTACGTCCGGGGCCGGCGGAAATCTCGCCGACATGGGTTACATGCGCGAATATATCGAAGATTTGCCCTATACCGGGGAAGTAATGAACCTGACGCTGGAAACCTGGGAAGAATGGTCTGCCAAGGTGCAGATAGAATTCATGTATCGGCTCGAGGGCAAGATCAATTACTACCAGGCATTGCATGACCACACCGACCTCTGGGTCACTCCCGGGGGTGGGCCGGTCAACGGCAACTCGGTATTTCCGGTTGCACTTGATCTATTGCCATAGCGTTTAGCAATCTTTCGTGACCATCGTTTACAGGTTAAAGAACGTTGTCAAGGAGCGGCTTATCGACGGCGTCGGTTTTCGACTCGAGGTGCCGGATATCCAGATCAGTGCCAAGGAAAACATTGCGCTGATCGGACACAGCGGCTGCGGCAAGAGCACGCTGCTGGATATACTCGCACTGATATCGAAACCTGATGAGTTGGATCAAATGAGCCTGCACCCCGTGGATGGTGACAGCCATGACATTGCCAAACTCTGGGAAAAAGACAAGCAGAGCACACTTTCACAGATTCGGAAACAGCATATTGGCTACGTGCTGCAATCAGGCGGCCTGCTGCCTTACCTGACAGTAAGAGAAAATATCGAGCTTCCGCGCAAGTTGTTGAACCTGCCTGATGATGACTCTATTAAATCCATATCCAAGGTACTCGGGATAGATCGCCAGCTCGACAAGTTACCCGGACTGCTCTCGGCCGGTGAGCGTCAGCGCGCCTCGTTCGCGCGTGCGCTTTCGCATCGCCCATCGATTCTTATCGCCGACGAACCAACCGCGTCCCTGGATCCGATCACCGCGCAGAAAATCATGGCGGTGGTAATGGAGGTCATCAGGGGGCTTAATATTACGCTGATCACTGCCAGCCACGACTGGGCCGGGGTTTATAAAATGGAATTACGTACCCTGAAGCAGGAGTCGGAAGTTGTAAATGAAGGCAAGGTTTACCAATCGAGGTTTAGCGACTGATGGCACAGTTATCCAGTATTGTCCGGCTCAGTTTCCGGGACTACAGCCATGAATGGCGTATGTCGGGTTGTTTCATCCTTGCGCTGTCCTCGGTGCTGGCACCGATGATGATATTATTCGGCCTCAAGTTTGGCATCGTTACGACGATGCTCGAGCAGTTGATCGAAAATCCGATCAATCGCGAGATTAAACCTATCGGCAGCGGTCGCTATGACGATGCCTGGATTGATCGCTTTCGCAATCGGGCCGACGTCGAGTTTATTATTCCGAAAACCCGGGCACTGGCCGCGACCATACAGCTTAAAAGCGACAGCGCAAAACGCATTTTGTCCGCCGAGCTGCTCGCCACGGCTAAGGGTGACCCGTTACTCGCAGGTTCAACCAGTTTCCCGAAACACTACCACCAGGTTATTCTGAGCCAGAGCGCGGCCAAAAAATTGAAAGTTAAGCGCGCCGAGGAAATCGATGCGAGCCTCGCCCGGCAGTTCCAGGGCAAGCGCGAGCGGGTACATTTACCGATTAAGGTAATCGATATTGCCGATGCGACAGTGACCTCGCGCAATGTCGCCTTTGTCAGCCTGGACCTGCTGATTGCCAGTGAGCAATTCAAGGATGGACGTGCGGTCACAGATCTTTCATGGGGCGGTGACCCTGTGGCGGCGGCAGAACGAATATATCCTTCTTTCAGGCTCTATGCGCGTTCTATCTACGATGTCGAAAAGCTGGTGAATGATCTTGAAAAAGAGGGCGTTAAGGTCAAGGCCAATGTCGCTGAAATCGCGACGGTGCAATCGATCGATAAGAATCTATCGGTCATTTTCTGGATTATTGCCTGCGTTGGTGCCATCGGTTTTTCGTTCTCGCTGGGTGCAAGCCTGTGGGCCAATGTCGATCGCAAGCGCAAGGAGCTGAGCGTGTTGAGACTGGTTGGATTCAAAAGCGGGCGGATCGTCATGTTCCCGGTTTTTCAGTCGATTTACACTGCGATTCTCGGGTGGTTGCTCGCGGTGCTCGTCTACCTCGGTTTTGAATACCTGATTAATTTTTTCCTCGCCCCGCGGCTCAATCTGGATCGCGCGTTATGTTTTCTGCTGACCGAGCATTTTCTGTGGGCGCTCGGTCTGACTATTGTGATCGCTATTACTGCCGCCATTCTCGGCGGTGCCCGGGCAGCGGGTATCGAACCTTCGGAAGGTTTGCGCGATATCTAGCCGTGTAGGAATATGCTTACATAAAACTTTGCTTGAGATTACAACTCAAACCGTCTTATCGGGTAGGGTTATAAAACCGGGGCGCCTATAATTTTATCCTGCCGATATGGATTCGGATTAGGGAGGTGTTAATCAACCTGTGTTAATCAACCTGGTTGGTCACATCAAAGGCAGGATGCCTCGCAGGATGCAGCTGGATGAAGTAAGCAGGTAGTCTCTGGGTCCTCGCGCCCTCCCGGGCCGAGGACCTTTTTACTGCTGGCCTTTGCACGTTAACAGGGATCTTAATGTGGTAGCAT
>CALZHS010000254.1 GCA_945787265.1 uncultured Gammaproteobacteria bacterium
GATCTCGTGCATCTAACCCCGATCGGCCTCGATCACCAGGCCTGGTTGGGTGATGATCGAGAGAAAATAGGTTATGAAAAGGCGGGTGTGCTTCGTGCCGGGATAGCGGTCGTGCTTAACGACCCTGATCCACCTCGATCGATGCTTGATGAAATTGAGCGGCTAAATTGCAGGTGCCTGCAGTACGGCCGTGATTTCAGCGTGGCGCTGCAGTCTGATGGTGAGCTGCTGTGGCGCTGTCAGGACGTAGAATTACGACTTGATAACGTTCTGCCGGGTTCGCATCAGGCTCACAATCTCGCCGGTGTCGTTGCCGGCCTGTCGCTGCTATCAATCCTCGATAATTACGATGCCGCACAGGTCAGGGACTTTTTCCACGGTACTCACCTGGCAGGACGTTTACAGCTGCTGGAAAGCCCGCTGGCCTGTCGCTTATACATCGACGTCGGGCACAACCAGGATGCAGCCCGGGCTCTGGCGAGTAATCTCGCTACCCTAAAGCGACCCGGTGGAAAACTCGTGGTGGTGCTAGGTATGCTTGCCGACAAACAGCCAGACCTGTTCGTCGAACCCATGAGGCAGGAAGTGGATAGCTGGTGGTTAACGACGCTCGATTCGGATCGGGGGCTTAGCGCTGCGCAACTGGCATCGCGCATCGAGTCGATGGTAACACCTGAACATCTTTTCGACAGCGTTGCGAATGCGCTTGATCATGCGCTGTCATCTTTGCGTAATCAGGATATAATGCTGGTAACCGGCTCTTTCATCACCGTCGAACATCTGCTGCGCGCACTTTCCGATTCAGGTCTGCAAAACTAGTATGGATCAAAACATAAAAAATCGTCTGGTTGGCATCAGCGTGGTTTTCGCACTTGCCGTTATTTTTCTGCCCATGATTCTGGATGGTTCCGGAGTGCGCAAAGATAAGTTCGAAGTCGTGATTCCGCCACAGCCCCTGGTTAGCGCAAACCCGGAATTTGAATCCAAGATAATCGATATGCAGGCCAGGGTCGAAGCTTTACCAGACCTCGAGCCCAGGTTAGTCGATGAAAACTCGTCGCAAGCCACGGTCAAGACTGCAGATACCGCCACGGTTGATTCAAAATCTGAGAAGACAACTCAACCGGAACCTGAGACCAGGAAAGCGAATGTAAAGACCGATATAGCAGCGACGGACAAGGAGGGCGGTGACAGCTGGGTCCTGCAGGTAGGCAGCTTCCAGGATCGTAACAAGGCGCTCGCGCAGCGGGATAAACTGCGTAAATCTAATATCTCCGCGGTTTTTATCGAACAGTTCGAAGTCGACAACAAGCCCAGTTTTCGCGTTCGCCTGGGTCCGTTTATCAATCGAGACCAGAGCAAAGTGGCGCAGAACAAGATTAAAGCCAAGCACGACATTGATGGCATAATCATGAAGTATGAAAGATAATCTCGCTCCCTGTGCACCAATTGACGCCGCGACGGTAAGCAGCTATACCTGTTACCAGACAGCATCCATGCAGGCTACAAGAGGACTGCCGTGAGTTGGCTCGATATTATAATTGTTGGCGTAATTGCGTTATCGGCACTCATCAGTCTGATTCGCGGTTTCGTCAAGGAATCGATTTCCCTGATAAGCTGGATCGTGGCCGGCATTGTTGCTTTTAGATATTTTTCGCCGATGGCAGAATTGCTCGAGCCTTTCGTAGCGTCGCCCACGGTTCGCGGCATTGCGGGCTTTGCCCTTCTGTTCATCAGTACCCTGGTTATCGGTGCCATCGTCAATTTCATCATGAGCCAGCTGGTCTCGAAAACCGGCCTGAGTGGCACCGACAAGGCGCTTGGTGTCGTATTTGGAGGCGCAAGAGGCGTCCTGATCGTTACCATGATTGTATTGCTGGCGAGTCTAACCCCGATGCCGGAGGCACAAGGGTGGCAGGACTCGGCGATGGTTGGTTTTTTTCAGCAGCTGGCGGAATGGGTAAAAGGAATTATCCCGGCGGATGCGGTGGATAGTTTCAGTTTTTAGTCTTGCTACGAGAGGCATAGGTAATCAATTATGTGCGGTATAGTCGGTATAGTCAGTCACCAGCCGGTTGCGCAGGTCATATACGATGCATTACTGGTGTTACAGCATCGTGGGCAGGATTCGGCAGGGATAGTGGTCAGCGATAAAAACAAACTGAACCTGCGCAAGGGTAATGGCCAGGTCAGCGACGTTTTCCACACCCGGCACATGCTGGAGCTTACCGGTACGCTGGGTATTGGCCACGTGCGCTACCCTACGGCAGGTTGTTCTTCCTCTGCCGAAGCCCAGCCTTTCTATGTCAATTCACCCTATGGAATCACCCTGGCACACAACGGTAACCTGACCAATGTCGAGAAACTGAAAGCGGAACTGTACCAGTCTGATTTACGCCATATCAATACCGACTCGGACTCCGAGGTTTTACTCAACGTGTTTGCACACGAGTTGCAAATTTGCGGTAGCCTCAATATCACTGCTGATGAAATCTTCACGGCGGTAACCGAAACGCATAAGCGTATCGAGGGAGCTTATGCCGTGGTTGCGATGCTGACGGGCAAGGGCATTATTGGTTTTCGTGATCCACGCGGTATCCGTCCCGTGGTCTATGGGAAACGTGAAACCGAGGGCGGTTGTGAATATATGATCGCTTCCGAAAGCGTTGCCCTGCAGACTTCGGGTTTTGAGCTGGTGGCCGATTTAAAGCCGGGCGAAGCGGTATTTATCGACGTTGCGGGAACCATTCATCATCGACAGTGTGCGGCGTCACCCAAGCTCAATCCGTGTATATTTGAATATGTCTATCTCGCCCGCCCCGACTCGATAATCGACGATATTTACGTGTACAAGGCACGTCTGCGCATGGGCGTTAAACTGGCACGCAAGATTTTAAAACAGATGCCACAGCATGATATCGATGTGGTAATACCGATTCCGGATACCAGTCGTCCGGCTGCAATCGAACTTGCATATCATCTCGGAGTCAAGTTCCGGGAAGGTTTTATCAAGAACCGCTATATCGGCCGAACTTTTATCATGCCCGGACAGCAAATGCGAAAAAAATCCGTGCGCCGGAAACTGAATCCCATTGATATCGAGTTCAAGGGAAAAAATGTGTTACTGGTCGATGACTCAATTGTGCGAGGAACCACGTCCAAGCAGATTATTCAAATGGCACGCGAAGCGGGCGCGAAAAAGGTCTACATAGCTTCTGCAGCTCCCCCTGTGCGCTATCCCAACGTGTATGGGATCGATATGCCTGCGGCAAATGAACTCGTTGCCCACGAGCGAAGTGAAAGCGAAATTGCCGATTACATCGGTGCCGACTGGCTTATTTACCAGGACCTCGATGATTTGATCGACGCGGTCCAGAAAGGTAACCGCAGTATCAAAAAGTTCGATTGTTCCTGTTTTGACGGAAAGTATGTCACCAAGACCGTGGACGTTGACTACCTCGACAAGGTCAGGTCCCTGCGCAACGATTCGGCCAAGGAAGCGATCGAAGAGCAACATAACGTGGTCGGCATGGAGCTGCACAACAAGGTCTGATGCACTGGCAAAAAATTAAGGACGAGGTGGTTGCCAGGCTCAGCGGTGATCCGGCGCTGGCAGACGAGCGTCCATTTATCTATATCGATTCGCAGCAGCAACAGTTGCACTGGGTCGATATCGATGACAGCAAGTGTCGTGTTTACCCGATTTCTACAGCACTGAACGGCATTGGCAATCGCCTCGAATCCTATATGACTCCCTTTGGAATTCATCGAATACGTCAAAAATTAGGGGGAGGACAACCCAGGGGAATGGTTTTCAAATCACGCGAACCCACCGGCAGAATCGCAGACGATCTCGATAACCGGGAACAGGACGAAATCACCTCTCGCATACTGTGGCTGGATGGACTCGAAGAGGGCATTAACTGTAACGGCGTTTACGATACCTTCGCGCGCTATATTTACATTCATGGTACCTCGGATGAATATCGTATAGGGGATCCGGTTTCGGCCGTCTGTATAAGAATGAAGAATGACGATGTATTCGAGCTGTTCGACGATGTCATGGTTAACGAAATTGTTTTGATTGTATAAGCCACTCCC